>CAVCCE010000008.1:0-15771 GCA_963600555.1 Duodenibacillus sp. | reverse complement strand
ATGATGAACAGAGTGAAAAGTGTACGACTTTATTTGAACATGCATGCGGAATGTTGAAACAATACTTGAATTGTGAAGGTCTTAGACAAGAAGAGTTGAGTGTTGATTGGGAAGTGAATTGGTGTTCAAAAGCGAAAGATACTTCTACTGCGAAGAAAGAGAATCTTTTGATTCTTTCAGCCTTCTTTGATTTGATGACATTGTTTTGTCATGATGTGATTTCAAAGAATGTTAAGGGTCCACAATGGTATCAACAAGCAGTACAAAAATATTATGGAAAAGAAAAACAATGTGCTAAGATTCTTGAAATCGTAGTTCAAGAAAAAGATGCATGTAATAAATACAATGATTTGAATCTTGTTTTATATCAAACATTGTATCAACTGGGAGGTGTGAAATGAGCACAAATGAAACAGTGAATGAAGAAACAAAACCTGTGCAATATCCATACTCTGTAGTCGTTAGATTCAGAGGTGAAGGTAAACCATATTCTTTTGGTGCATTTGATGCAAATTATCATAAAGAAGATTGGGTAGTTGTTGAAACACAACAAGGCTTTGAAATAGGACAAGTTCAAGCTGATGCGTTAAGTGTAGAAAAATATGGTCTACATATGCCAACAAAGCCAGTCGTTCGTAAAGCGACAGAATATGATCATAGAGCTTATGAAGAAAACTTAGAACTTGAAACAGAAGCATATGATATCTGTAATGCAGAAATCAAAGATCTTGCGTTAGATATGAATCTATTGAGTGCACAATATACATTGGATCGTTCTAAGATCTTGTTTGTATATCTTGCGGAACAGAGAGTAGACTTTAGAGAATTACTAAAGAGATTAGGTTCTAAATTACATTGTAGAATTGAACTTAGACAGATTGGTGAAAGAGATAAAGCCAAGATGGTTGGTGGAATTGGTATGTGTGGTATGGAATGTTGTTGTTCTAGATTTAAATCACACTTTGATATCATTTCTATCAATATGGCAAAGAATCAGTTGTTAGCTTTAAACATTGATAAGTTATCTGGTATGTGTGGAAAACTAAAATGTTGTTTGAAATATGAAGATGATGACTATAAACAATTGATTGAAGGTCTACCTAAGGTTGGATCTCAAGTAGAATATGAAGGTGAAATCTATCGTCTTACAAATATGAATGTAATGAGTAAGGAAGCAAAACTAGAGAATAGAGAAACAGCTATGTTCATTACATTAGAAGAATTAAAAGAAAAAGGAATTCCTAGAAAAGGTGTCATTGTTAAGAAGAAACCTGAAGAGGAAGGAAAGAAAGTTAAGAAGACGATCATTCATCAGAATAGACCAGAAGCTGCACCAAAACATGTCAACTATGATCTACAAACACCTGAAGTAAAGAAAGAAGTTCGTACATTTGGTAAGAAGAAAGAAAACAACAACCATAACGAACATCGAAATAATAACTACAGAAATAATCATAGAAGACAAGAAACAAACACAGAAAATAAGAATATTACAGTACGTACATTTGGACGTAAGAAGAATACTGGAGAAGATAAGTGAATCGACAGAAGTCATTTGAAAATGGAAGACCAACATTATATTTAGTTCCTACACCAATAGGAAATCTAAATGAAATGAATCCACGTGCTATTGATATCTTAAAACAAGTAGATGTGATTGCTTGTGAAGATACAAGAACAAGTGGACAGCTTTTAAAGCACTTTGATATTCATAATCGTTTGATTGCGTATCATAACTTTAATGAAGAAAGTAGTGCGAATGGAATTATGGATCTATTAGAAGAAGGTAAAGATATTGCGTTGATTTCAGATGCTGGTTATCCATTGATTAATGATCCGGGTCAAAAGATCGTATCGATTGCTACAGAAGCTGGATTCAATGTTGTACCTGTTAGTGGATCTAGTGCGTTTCTCAATGCGTTAGTTGCATCAGGGTTAGTAGCGCAGCCATTTATCTTTATTGGTTTCTTACCACAATCTCATTCAGATCGTGTGAAGAAATTAAAAGAGTATCAAAACTATCCAATGACAATGATCTTTTATGAAGCACCACATCGTATTGAGAAGTGTTTGAAGGATTGTTTGGAAGTCTTTGGTGATAGAAAGATGACACTAGCTAGAGAACTTACAAAGATGCATGAAGAATTCTTGAGAGGTTCTATTACAGAAATCTTAGATATCATTGGTGAATTAAGAGGTGAGATGGTGATCGTAATGGATGGAAATCATGAGGAACCTTCTGAAGCAATTGATATGTCAGATGTTATAAGAATGGTCAATGAATCTATTGAAGCTGGTATGAGTACAAGAGATGCCATTAAAGATATTGCATCTAAGACAGGAATCAAGAAAAATAAGATCTATGATGCGGTGAATAATCAGTCTAGAAGCTGATATTTGTAGCGTTCAAAATAAATTCGTTGTATGATATTTTGTGTTAAGGGGGAAATCCTATATGTTCGATAATGCTGAAATCGATAAGTTAATTATATTTGCGTTGTTAGGTATGGTGGCAGTACTTGGTATTGCGGTCATTGTTCTAGCAGTAAAGAAAAATACATATTATGTAGATGATAATGGTAATGAAATTCAACCAGTATCAAAGAAGGAAGCAGAAAAGAAGATTGCTAGACAATCAGTAGCTCCTGCACCAGTTGAACCAATTACATTAGAACCAAAAGCTGAAGAAGATCCATTTGAAAGTAAGCTTCAAGAATCTATGTCTGTTAAACCAGCTAATCCTACAGGTTTAAATCTTACAATTACAATCAATGGTCAAAAACAACAAGTTTCTGTAAATGCATTTCCTGCATTACTTGGTAGAGATAGTAATACATGTGAAGTTCCAGTTACAGAACCAGCAGTATCTAGAAAGCACGCAAGATTTACTTTGGAAAATGGAACAGTTTATCTAGAAGATGTATCTGAACACAACGGTACATTCATCAACGGAACAAAACTTCCACCTCTTGGTAGAAGCAAGGTTTCTGAAGGTGATAAGATCAATCTTGGTAGAGCTGAAATCATCGTAGATAAGATCGTTTATTAAGATAGCCGAAAGGTTATCTTTTTTGTTGGCTGAATTTACTAAAGTGAAATATCAAAAATCCAATCAAATACCAAATGATCGTATAGATCCATATCATCCAACCACCAGAAAGAATATCTGGTATGTAACAAATAATAATAAGGATAAGAGCGATAGCAGGAAGAATATTTCCACCAGGTGCTCGGAAGTACCCTTCAATATGTGGATGTTTCTTTCTTGCGAAATAAAGAGAAATAATATTGATCGTAATCGTCACACTAGCAAATAATGCACCAAAACCAACGATCGTAGATGTGAAATCTGGAAAACAAGAGATGATAGCTGATAGAAACGCAACGACACATGTAGAAAAAACAGGTGTTCCATTTTTATCGGTTGAGGAGAATTGTTTTGGTAATATTTTGGAATGTGCTGCTGCTTGGATTGCACGAGCAGTTAAAGCGAGTACGACTAACATTGTTGTTAGTAAAGCTAATACCGCAGAAATTGAAACTACTTTTGGCAACCAAGTGAATTGTGGTAATTGTGTGTAACAAGCAGCGTATAAAGGAATATAGCGCATACTTGGATTTTCTTGAAAGAATTGAGCTGGTAATAGACCAATCGTTGCGGTAATGATCAAAGTATAAATTAACGCAACTAGTATCATCGCAATGAGTACTGCTCTTGGAACATTTTTGTTTGGTTCTTTTACTTCAGAGACCATAAAGGCAATCGCAACAATAGAACCATAACCTATCATCGCAGTTGGAACAGAGGAAAGAAAACCAGTCATTCCACCAGTTCCACTAAAGAATGGAGTTAGATTTGTAGGATTCCATTTTCCACTAAAGAAAGTAGTAAAGATATAAATCAACAACGTGAGTACTAAACTACCAACAAGGATGTTATTTAATTTACCAGTTGAAGAAAATCGAATCAGGTTAAGAAACAAACAAATCAAGATAGAAATCAATGCGAGAGGGATCTGCAAACTACTATCCAAGCCAAAACCTGCGCTAAGATATGTTCCTACATAAACAGCCGCAAAAGCTACTGCTACAATATTGGCATTGATATATCCCCATGTAGATATCCATCCCCATAACGCTCCTGTACTTCTTTTCTTTCCTAATGCTTTCGATGGGAATACAAATACGCCACCAGATCTAGGAAAGATCGTTGATAATTCTGCGCATACTAGACCGTAGATCAACATGATAACTGCGGCAATGATCCAAGATAATATTGCGGAAGCACCAGCGTTATATATCGTTAATCCAGAAAGTGAAAAGATGGCACTTCCAAACATTCCACCCGCAATAATCGTTATACAAGAAAATAAACCAATTTTATTTTTTTCATTCATAAACTAAACATCCATTCTTTCTTTTAATAATTCTAATAAAATTCTTAAGAAAAAGTGTAAAAGATTTGGATGTTTAGGTTAATAAAGATAAAATATAAACTATATGTCGGAGGAATTGTATGGAAAACAATCAATTAATGAATGGTTTTAGAGTAGTTAATGTTCATCAGGTACCTGATGTGAAAGGTACATTATATGAAATGGTTCATGAAAAGACAGGTGCTAAGCTTGCGTGGTTAGATAGAGAAGATGATAATAAGACATTCTCTATTGCTTTTAAGACGATACCTGAAAATGATACAGGTGTATTTCACATCCTAGAACATTCAGTGTTGAATGGATCTCAGAAGTATCCTGTTAGAGAGCCTTTTGTTGAATTATTGAAAGGAAGCATGCAGACTTTCTTGAATGCTTTTACATATCCTGATAAGACTATGTATCCAGTATCTTCTAGAAATAATAAAGATTTTATGAATCTGATGTCTGTATATATGGATGCGGTATTTCATCCAGCAATCTATACAAACCCTAATATCTTTTATCAAGAAGGATGGCATTATGAGATTCGTAAAGAAGAAGATACTCCAGTATACAAAGGTGTTGTCTTGAATGAAATGAAAGGTGCTTTTTCTTCAGTTGATGAAGTTATCATTAATGAATTAAATAGAATGTTATTCCCTGATAATTGTTATAAATATGTTTCTGGTGGAGATCCTGAATATATTACGACATTATCTTATGAGAAGTTCATTGAAACACACCAAAAGTTTTATCATCCAAGTAACGCAAGAATCTTTTTAGATGGCAGCTTAGATATTAATGAAGTAACGAAGTTTATCGATGATGAATATTTCTCTCAATATGAAAAGGAAGAGATGTGTTTTGATATTCCAATGCAAGAAGAAAAAGAAGCACAACATCATAGAGTGAGTTATGAATTATCAGATGAAGAAAGTGAAGAACATAGAACGCAGATTGCGTTAGCTAAAATCGTATCTTCATTTGACCAACCAGTAAAGAATCTAGCTTGGGGCGTATTATCTACGGTCTTAGTTTCTTCAAATGAATCAGAATTAAAGAAAGCAATCATTGATAATGATCTAGGTGAAGATGTTGAGTTAGATATCTATGATGGTATTCAACAACCATGGATCGTTATGTGTATTCGTAATACGGATGAAGAAAAGTATGATGAAGTTATTAAGAAGATACAAGAATGTGCGAAGTCTTTGATTGAAAAAGGTTTAGATCATGAAGCTATCCAAGCTACTTTGAATCAAATGGAATTCAAGTATCGTGAAAAACATGAACCTGCAGGTGTTATGTTTGCACAACGTGCATTAGAGACTTGGTTATATGATGGAGATATTACACAGGGATTCTCATTAGGTTCTGTATTTGAAGAATTAAGAAAGAAGGTAGATGAAGGATACTTTGAAGAATTGATGAAGGAATTCTTCTTGTCTGATAAACTATCTACTTTAATTGCAGTTCCTGATACAAAGCTAGGTGAAGAACGTTTTCAACATGAACAAGATAAATTAGTAAAAGCGAAGGAATCTTGGGGGGAAGATATCAAGAAGTATATTGATATCAATGAGAAGCTTGATACATGGCAAGCAACAGAAGATACAGAAGAACAATTAAACACATTACCTCAATTAACATTAGCGGATATTTCAGATAAACCAATTGAATATCCATATGAAGTAATTAGAGAAAATGGTGTAGATGTAATCGTACATCCACAAGAAGATACAGGAATCGTATACATGAATTTCTATTTCAATCTTGCGGGAATTACAGTAAAGAACTTACCTTCATTAGGTTTATTTGTATCTTTGTTAACGAATCTTCCAACAAAGAATAAGTCTGTAGAACAGATCCAAAGTGCAATTCGTAAAGATCTTGGTGGACTATCATTTGGTCTAGATTCTTATTCCATCTCTCATGAATATGAAACTTGTGTACCACTATTGGTAGCTACTGCTTCTTGTTTAAAACAGAATACTAAACAAGCTATTTCATTGATCTTAGAAATTGCGAAAGAAACAGTATTTGAAGCAGATAAAATTCTACCTATCCTGAAACAAGAAAATGAATCCTTTAGACAAGGCGTTTCAGCTTCTGGTCAAAGTTATGCGATGAGAAGATGTGCAGCACATAATAGTGCAGAAGGTGTATTCCGTGAATATGTAGGTGGATATGAATCAGGTATCTTTGATAAGAATCTAGAAAAGAACTTTGATAAAGAGGTTGATAGTTTTATTAATGATTGTCAATTGTATCAAGAAGTCTTATTCTCTAAAGCTCGTTGTACTGCTTCTATTACAGGTAAAGAAAATTTAGATGTGGTAAAAGAATTTGTTGATGGATTGAATACAGTTGAAGCTACACCAGCGAAAGTACATTATCCATTATTAACGGAAAAGAAAGAGTTTATTCAAATTTCTGGTGGTGTATCTTATAGTGCAATCAATCAGAATATTGAAGCTTTAGGTGAGAGATTCTCAGCTGTCTTAAATGTTTTATCGCATTTATTAACATATGATTATTTGTGGAATGAAGTGAGAGTAAAGGGTGGTGCCTATGGAACAGGATTTGCGGTCAATGCGAATGGTAATGTTGGTGCGTACTCTTATCGTGATCCAGATGTAACGAATGCCTTGGAAGCTTTTAAGAATATCTATCAAAGAGTAGAAGAGATGAAGATGAGTGAAGAAGATCTAACACAGATGATCGTAGGTACGATAGCTTCAAGTGAACCTTTATTATCATCTTTAGGAAAAGTTAGAGTAGCTGATAGATTCTATTTCACGAATGTGACATATGAAAGAAGACAGGAAAATAGAAATAAGATTCTTCATACAACAGCTAGTGATTTAGGAGCATATTCTGAAATCTTAAAGAAGGCAATGGAAGTAGCTTCTATTTGTGTAGTAGGAAATGAAGAGACATACGAACAATTAAAAGAAGAAGGTTTTGTTAAGTTAGAAACAGTTTAATAAAAGGAAAGGGGAAGTATGGGAAAGAAAAAATTTGAGTCAAAAACAGAATTGATTTTATTCTTTCTTAGAGGTTCAAAGAAATATTTCGTAGGTGCTATATTCTTTGCCTGTATGGTATCTCTTTTTGATATGATCAATCCAAAGATCATATCTTATACAGTAGATGCGGTATTAGGGGATGATAGTTCTGCGTTACCAACATTCGTTGAAAATATAATCAACAATATTGGTGGCATTGAATTTGTGAAATCAAATCTTTGGGTCGTTGCACTGAGCGTCATTGGTGTGGCAATCGTAGGTGCATTTTGTAGATATTTATTCAATATCTTAAATACAAAAGGTGCTGAAAAGTTAGTTCATACGATGCGTAACGATTTGTTTGATCATATCCTACATCTACCATTTTCATGGCATTCAGAGAATCAAACAGGAGATATCATTCAAAGATGTACATCAGATGTAGAACAGATCAAGATATTCTTATCTGAACAATTAACAGTGTTATTTCGTTTTATTGTCTTGATCATTTTTGCGACGTATTTTATGTTTACGATCAATGTGAAATTAACACTTGTTGCGGCATTGTTTATTCCAATCATTATTGGTTATTCATTATTCTTTCATAAAGGAATTGGGGAATCTTTTGAGAAAGTAGATGTTGAAGAAGGTAAGTTATCTTCTATCGCTCAAGAAAATCTTACAGGTGTAAGAGTCGTACGTGCATTTGGTAGAGAGTCTTATGAAAGAGAAAGATTTGAAAAACAGAATGAACATTATACATCTATGTGGGTTCATTTAATGAATCTACTAGCAGCATTCTGGGCATCATCTGATTTATTCTCTTATCTACAAATCATTAGTGTACTAACATATGGTGCAGTATTAACAGTAAATGGTGAAATGAGTGCTGGTGACTATATCGCATTCAATTCATATGCCAACATGTTAATGTGGCCTATCAGAATGTTAGGTAGAGTTATCGCAAACCTATCTAAAGCAGGAATCTCTATTGACCGTTTGTTATATATCATGAATAGTGAAGAAGAAAATGATAGAGAGAACGCTAAGGATATTGATATGCATCAAGATATCGTATTTGATCATGTATCTTTTAAATATGACAATGGTACTTCAGAAATCTTAGAAGATATTTCTTTTGAAGTAAAAGCTGGAACAACAGTTGGTATCTTAGGTGGTACAGGTTCTGGTAAGAGTACATTGATGTATTTGTTGGATCGCTTATACGAATTAAAAGATGATAATGGATCTATTACGATTGGTGGAGTTGACGTTAAAGATATTACTTCTGATTGTTTGAGAAAGAATATTGGTATGGTACTTCAGGAACCATATCTATTCTCTAGAACATTAGAAGAAAATATAGCAATTGCTTTACCTGAAATGGACCGTGAAGAAGTACGTCAAGCAGCTAAAGTTGCAGCGTTGGATCGTGCTATTGAACATTTCCAAGATGGTTATGATACATATGTTGGGGAAAGAGGTGTTACGTTATCTGGTGGTCAGAAACAAAGAACAGCTATCGCACAGATGTTGATATCAAAACCTCCAATCATGGTATTTGATGATTCATTGAGTGCAGTAGATGCGGAAACAGACGCTAAAATACGTAATGCGTTGAAAGAAAATGTTGGAGATTCAACTGTTATTTTGATTGCACAGAGAATTACGACATTGATGAATGCTGATCTAATCATTGTTATGGATGATGGTAAAATCGTAGAAAAAGGTACACATGAACAATTGTTAGAACAGAATGGTATCTATAAGAAGATATATGAGTTACAAAGTAGAAATGCTTCGGAGGTTTCAGAATGAGTGAAAATAAAAATACGAAACTGAAATACTTTGGAATTCCTAAATTATTACCTTTCTTGAAACCATATCGTAAGATCATGATTTCAATGATCATCTTAGGATTTGCATCTTCATTGATTGATTCTATTTATCCATTATTTAACCAATATGCTTTAAATCACTTTGTTGCGCTAAAGACAACAGATACATTGGTAGCTTTTGTAATTGCGTATCTTGTGATTCTAGTACTCTATGTCATTATGAATTACGTTAGTACAAGTTTTGCAGGTAAAGTAGAAATGGGTGTAAATAAAGATTTACGTAATGCTTCTTTTAATCACCTCCAAGAATTATCTTTTTCATACTTTAATCAAAATAATGTTGGTTATATTCATGCACGTGTAATGAGTGATACTGGTAGAATTGGTCAGTTAGTATCTTGGGATATGATGGATATCATTTGGCAAGGTTCTTATTTGATATTCATTATTATCAATATGGCTTTGATCAATATTCGATTGGCTTTGTATATCATAATGATCATTCCTATCGCTGTTATCTTGATCGTATTCTTTCAGAAAGAATTGGTAACGCTGAATAGAAAGATCAGAGAAATCAATTCAAAGATTACATCTAATTTTAATGAAGGTATAACAGGTGCGAAATCTATTAAGACATTGGTTGTAGAGAATCGTATCAATTCAGATTTTGATACAGATACACAAGATATGGAAACTACATCTATAAGAGCTGGTAGATATTCTGCGGCTTTTACATCATTAGTAACAATGTTATCTTCTGTAACGCTGGCAATTGTATTATGGAAGGGTGGTAAGATCAACCAAGAAGGTGTTATGTTGATTGGAACATTATCTGTATTTATGTCTTATGCATTAAATATGTTAGAACCAATTCAAAACATTGTTAGCTCTATTGCTAGATTGATTGCGATTCAAGTTAATATTGAACGTTTCACAACATTATTAGAAACAGAATCAGATGTAGCGGATAGTAAAGAAGTCATTGAAAAGTATGGTGATACATTCAATCCAAAGAAAGAGAACTGGGAACCATTGCATGGTGATGTAGAGTTTAAAGATGTATCTTTCAAATATCCTGACGGAAATGAAATGGTATTAGAAAACTTTAACTTAGTTGTTCCACAAGGTACAAATGTCGCAATCGTAGGAGAAACAGGTGCTGGTAAATCAACATTAGTAAATCTAGTATGTCGTTTCTTTGAGCCAACAAAAGGACAAGTATTAATTGATGGAAGAGATGCGAGAGAACGATCACAATTATGGTTACATTCCAACATTGGTTATGTTCTTCAAACACCACACTTATTTTCTGGTACTGTTAGAGATAACTTGAGATATGGTAATCCAAAAGCTACTGATGAAGATATATTGAAAGCTTTGAAGCTTGTTAATGCGGAATTCGTTATTGATAAGATGGACAAAGGATTAGATTCTCAAGTTGGTGAAGGTGGAGATATGTTATCTACTGGTGAAAAACAATTGATATCTTTCGCTAGAGCTATCTTAGCTGATCCAAGGATCTTAGTATTAGATGAAGCAACTGCTTCTATTGATACACTTACAGAAAAGGCTATCCAAGATGCGATATTTACAGTTATTAAGGGAAGAACATCATTTGTGATCGCACATAGATTATCTACGATCGTAGATGCTGATGTGATCCTTGTTGTTAAGGATGGTAAGATCATAGAAAGAGGTAAGCATAAAGAACTAATGGCAAAACATGGTTACTACTATGATCTTTATACAAGACAATATGAAGAAATGGTAACAAATATTGTTTCTGAACAAGCATAAGAAGGCAGAAAATTTTCTGTCTTTTTTTTGATGAAGCCTCATTAAAATTATCAAATTAGAACAAACTAAAAAATCTAAGAGGTTCTCTCTTAGATTTTTATGAATTCATTATTATGGAATGAATAGGCATACGCTGTAATTGTTATATTAGGATATATGATCTGTAATGCCTTTTTGTACGTGTTTAATTGAGAAGAATATCTAGATTTGATTTCTTCTAATGTAGCGTTATCTGTCTTATAGTCTACAAGAATGATTTCAGAATCATTCATCGCAACAAAGTCCATCGTTCCAGTAATACGTTCGTTGTTGTAATCTACATAGAATGGGTATTCTTTGTGGATATTCATGGATAATGCTTTCTTATAAAGATTGCTTTGAGAGAAAGCCAATATCTTTTGTTTATCGGAATCTCTTAAATCAAATGTAGATAAGTCATCTAATGTCCACTCTCTGTTAGGTAATGCCTCCATTGTTTCATGCATTCGTGTACCATATCTACTTCCTGCAATTACACTCATTTCATCTAATGGAGGTAGTTCTTTTACTTCGGTAGAGGAAGGCGTGTAAAGAGTAGATAGAGTGGAGGGTTGAATGGACAGATGTGGTAGTTCAGTAACATAATTCTTAGGAATTGGTTTTTGTTTATCCACATCCATTTCCTCAATTTCTACGATTTTAAAGTATGGATCATCTTTCATGGCATTATAGATTAATCCAGTCATTCCACCTCTTTCAGATAATAGAGTTAAGTCGATATCTTGATCTAAAATATCTTTCTTTGTTGAATCCACAATGAACATTCTCTTTTCAGCACGTGTGATAGCTACATAAAGAAGACGAATAAATTCTTCGATATCTTCTAGATTGGAGTGATATTCAACAGCCATTCTTTGAATCGTAGGACGTTTTACACGATATGGCATTGTGAGATGTGAAATACCTAATTTTAAGACATCATCAATCATGACTTGACTGGAAGTATCTCTAAATTGATTCTTAGAAGTACTCCATAAGAATACATTTTTGTATTGTAATCCCTTGGATTGATGAATCGTTGTAACTGTAACAGCATCATCATCTTTACCTTTAGAAACTGCCTCAGAAGATTTTTCTTCTTCGCTTGCTTCCATTGAATCTAAGAAATCTTGTAAAGAAGGAATCTTTGCGTTTGTTACCATCTCGAATAGATAATCAAAGTTTGCCTTTTGGGAATCATTTAAATGATCATAGAAATCATGACGAATACTGATTTGTGTCAGTAATTCTAATACGCCATCATATTCAGCAATCCAACGTAATTCAGATAATTCTTTTAAGATTTCTGGATATTTTTCTTTTACACCTTTATAGATAGAACCATATTGGATCTTTAATGAAGCTAAATCATTATCTGTAAGGTTGTAGAAATTAGAAGTAAGAACAGATACGAGCGCAATGGAATCTGAAGGATCTTTAATGGCTCTGATCATTGCGAGTATTGTTTGACATAATTCAGATTGATAGAAACCTTCTCTAGCATCAATGATATAAGGAATGTTATATACATCAAATGCAGAACGAAGAACCGCTTTATCCGCATGACTTCTAACAAGGATACAGAAATCTTTATAAGATAAAGAAGAGTCTTCTTTTTTCATCATTAATATTTTTTTCGCAATCCAATGTGCTTTTTGTTCTTTGCCAGAAAGAGATTCTTCATCATCCTTTTCTTCTGTATTTTGATCTAGATGAATCAATGCGAATTCTACAGGTACAATATTTTCTTCTTGCCTTTTAGAACCAATCGATACAGTATCTAGTTCACTATAAGAATCTTGGCAACCATCAACATTCATGATTTTTTGAAATAGATGATTTGAAAATTCAACGATTGAATTCATAGAACGGAAGTTGTGTCGTAATGTAATCTGAATCGTATCTGGATCATTCATTAGATTTCTCATTAAGGATGGTTTTGCTTGTCTAAAACGATAAATAGATTGTTTAACATCACCAACTCTAAATACATTGTGACCATTGGATATCATATCGATGATAGCGTTCTGGAGATCAGATGTATCTTGGAATTCATCGACCATAATTTCATCAAAGGAATCTTGTAGGATCTTAGCTACCGTATGATCATTAGCGCAAAGAATATCAAAGGCATAACGTTCCATGTCAGAGAAATCCATTGTGGCATCTTCTTGTTTTTCTTGTATGAAAAGTGTCCAGGCTCTTTGAGAGAGGTCAACTAATGTAGTTGTTAAATCAGATAGGTCGTTGTGATCTTGAATTAATTGCTTTTCATCATAGTTTTCCGCAATTAATTTTTTAATTAATTTGTCTTGTTTGCTTCTGATTTCTTTATAAGATGCATTATCTTTGTTTCCGGGTTTTGTTTTTGAAAATGCAAGGTTTTCTAGGGAATAAGAATATTTACCATAATTATGTTCATTAACAGCATTCAAACAATTGTTGATGTAATTGTCACGTTGTTGTATGGCATCAAAATCAACTTTTGGATCACCTTCACCAAATTGCCTCATTTGTTCTGAATATTTTAATAACTTTTTTAAATTCAAAGCAATTCTAGAAAAGAAACAATCTAAAGTGTATTCTGATAAATCAGAAAGATGTTGAATTGGTTTGTAAGAATCTTTTGCTTGTTGGTACCAAAGAGAAGGATCAATTGTACTTTGTGCATGAGAATTAATAGCGTTAACTGTTTTTTCTAGTGATTCGTAATCTTCAGATCTTGCAGAAAAGTAATTTAATAATTCGAATGCTTTTTGTTCATCTTTTTCGATAAGTTCTTCTAAAGCTGTTGTATATGCTGCTTGTTTATAAAGCTTTACACTACCTTCTGATAGGATCTTTTGAGCAGTAGCGGGATCTAATCCAATGACTGAATAGTATTTCTTAATGATCGTTAAACAATAAGAATCAATTGTTGTGATGCTGGCTGCTTCTAGTTCAATCAATTGTTGCGTTAACCATTCTTTTTCTTTTGAATCTGTTTCTTCGTTAAAAGCATTGTGTAATTCAGAAGCCAATCTCTTTTTCATTTCTGAAGCTGCAGCTGCAGTGAATGTCATAGCTAAGATTCTAGATACACGTATATGATCTTTTACGACACGTTTCTTTAATCGCTGTACAAGTACACCTGTTTTACCAGCACCAGCAGAGGCGGATACTAATACATTCTTATCTAATGCTTGGACAGCTTGGTTTTGTTGTTCATCTAACTGCATCATTTAGTCCTCCTCTTCTTTTTTGATTAGTGATTTATTTTTTCTCTTTGCACCTTTATATCTACAGATACTCTTGTAGTTACAATAGAGACAAGCATCCTCATTTGGTGATAGATTGATATCACCATTGACTACATGTTCATAGAAATATTCATAGATGTATAAGATCCATTGTTCTACTTCTTCATAATCTTTTGGCTTTTTAACTGAAGTAATATGAGATTCAGAAGCATCCAATTCTGTTGTACGATCTGTAAAAGTCCAACCACTTAATTTTCTGTTGGAGTTTGTTCTTGCTTGGTCTGATTCTTTACTCCAATCAGTTTCTATGATTTCTTCTTTCACTACTTTTTTGGCATCAACAGAGTAAGTTTCTTCCTTTAAGGAGAAATAGTAAGCTCCTGCAGGATTAGATTGGAATATCTTCTTGGCAATCATTAAATATGAAAGTAGTTGAAGTTGGACACCTGCTTGTACTTTAACTTCATTTAATGTTTTGATAGATGATTTAAAATCTATGATTCTAAACATTTCATTTCTATATTGATCAACTCGATCAATAACACCATTAAGATGTACGTGTTCTGTGATATCTTCACTGAAACGATACTCTGCTTCACTTGGTGTAAAAGAGGTATTGTTTTCAAAGTCACTTAAGAAAGCACAAGCTAATGAAATTCCTTGAACGATTCTTTCTTTTGTTATTTTGTTAAAAGAAGTCGATGATGGATGTAATGCATCTAATGTCTCGAATGCAGGTTCAATATACGCACGAATTTGTTCTTCATTGATTTCGGCGTATTTCTTAGCGTGATCTTGCACACTATCTTCAAAGATCTTATGTTGGATCGTTCCAATGCTTCTAGCATCTAGCCCAGGCTTATCTTTTTGCCGTACTTTTAGACCTGACTGGATAAAGTAAGAATAAGGACACGCAAAATAACGTTCAATTGTAGAAACAGATCCTGTAATCTTTCCGTCTTTCACAAATAATTGTTGAGCTAGACCAGAATCTAAAACATGTTCTTTTTTCTTTTCTGGAGCTAAAGAAACTAGATTCCATTTTGTTTGATCTAAATGATATTTATTTTCGATATCAAAAGCTAGTTGAATTTCTCTACCTTGATAATCATTTGTATAAGTGGAATAGAATAGTTGTTTTGATGCACTATTTTCAATCCATGATAATTGATTCATATAGATGTTATATCTTGTATCTTGATGAGGATATTTTTCTATTTTTTCAACATAACTTTCATCAAACAATCCACTACACTTAGGTACACCTGGGTAATTTGAGCCATTTACAGAAACAACATAAGATATTTCTTTTGGAGAAACAGGATGTGCAAGATCTGTAATCGTACAGAAATCAGATTCTAGAATCTGATCTGATGCATGTAAATTTTCTAAAGCACGTGCTAAGAATAATGCATCATTTTTGGAAGAAATAAATGGTTCACATTCAATGATGGTT
>CAVCCE010000007.1:0-15980 GCA_963600555.1 Duodenibacillus sp. | reverse complement strand
GAAAGTAGGAGCATTTCCATCATAGTTCCACTTAGCCTTTTCTTCATTTTCATCGTATGTAATTAATGTCTTAGCCTTTTCGATTTCTGGATCAGGTAAAGGGATAGCAGACATCAATGACTTTGTATATGGATGCATTGGATTCTTGAACAATTCATTTGTTTCAGCAAGTTCAACGATTTCACCCTTATGAATAACTGCGATTCTATCAGAGATATAACGAACTACAGATAAGTCATGAGCAATAAAGATCTGTGTTAAACCTTTATCTCTCTTGAATTCATTCAATAAGTTCAATACCTGAGCACGAATGGAAACATCAAGAGCTGAGATAGGTTCATCAGCAATCAACAATGTTGGTTCCATGACCATTGCACGAGCAATACCAATACGTTGTCTCTGTCCACCTGAGAATTCATGAGGATATCTTGTAGCATGTTCTGCAAGTAATCCTACAGATTCCAAAGCATTTAAGACTTTTTGTTTACGATCTTCTTCATCCTTATAAAGATGGAAGTTCTGTAAGCCTTCAGAAACGATATAATCAATCGTAGCTCTTTCATTTAGAGATGCTGCTGGATCTTGGAATACCATCTGCATATTTCTAATGACCCAACGTTGATCTTCTTTAGAAATCTTACCATTGATCTTCTTACCCATAAATTCAATTTCACCACTTGAAGTTGGATTGATACGAATAATTGCACGACCAATTGTAGTCTTACCAGAACCAGATTCACCTACTAATGAGAAAGTTTCACCTTTATAAACATTGAAGTTTACATCATGAACAGCATTGAATGCTTTCTTACCATTGTAGAATGTAACACCTAAGTCTTTGACTTTTAATAAGATTTCTTTACCAGTTTCATCCTTTTCAAGGACAGGATTCTGTAATGTATCTGTCATTTATCTTTCCTCCTGTTCTGAAATAACTTCTTTCATTCTTTCATGTAATGTTCTAACTTGTAATGGAGGTTCAACCTTTGGTGCTCTTTCATCTAACAACCATGTCTTAGCATAGTGTGTAT
Source organism: Duodenibacillus sp. (assembly GCA_963600555.1). Lineage (GTDB taxonomy): Bacteria > Bacillota_I > Bacilli_A > Erysipelotrichales > Erysipelotrichaceae > Bulleidia. Next base: position 14,949 of record CAVCCE010000007.1, on the reverse strand, counting down.
CAGTTACTTTGAACATTGGAGGTTCTTCCACAAAGTCAATTTCCATTGCGTAATCAGATCTTGGGGCGAATGCATCACCTTTGATTTCATCGTATAGACTTGGTGGAGTTCCATGAATTGCATATAATGGTTCTCCTTTGATACCAAGCTGTGGTAATGAACTTAATAATCCCCATGTATATGGATGTTTAGGTTCATAGAAGATTTCATTAACTGTACCATATTCAATGATCTGACCAGAATACATAATAGCTACTCTATCAGCTACATTCGCTACAACACCTAAGTCGTGAGTAATGAAGATGATCGTATAACCATATTGTTTTTGTAACTTCTTGATCAAACGAATGATCTGAGCTTGAATCGTAACATCTAATGCAGTTGTAGGTTCATCACAAATCAAGATTTCTGGATGACATGCCAATGCAATCGCAATAACGATTCTTTGTCTCATACCACCAGAATACATGAATGGATATTCATCAAAACGATCAGCAGCATTATAGATACCAACTTCTTCCATTAACTTAATAGCTTCTTCTTTTGCTTCAGCAAATGTCTTACCCTGATGTTTTTCAATAACTTCAGTGATTTGCTTACCAATAGGAATAATTGGATTTAAGGATGTCATTGGGTCCTGGAAGATCGTAGCAATCTTCTTACCACGGATTTGTTCCCAATCAGCATCTGTCTTATTTTGGTAAAGATCCTGACCATGATACATTGCTGAACCATTAGTAATAGAACCATTATTTTCTAACATACCAGTAAATGTCTTAGTAAAAACGGATTTACCAGAACCAGATTCACCTACGATAGCAAGTGTTTCATCTTTATATAGATCAATAGAAATATTACGAATAGCTTTTAGTTGTTTACCTCTGACTGCAAACTGTACTTCTACATTGGAAGCAGACAGAATGATTTCTTTATTTGTTGTCATTATGTTTACCTCCTTATCTATGGGTTCTTGGGTCAGCAGCATCAGCTAATGTCTGACCAGCTACGTAAAGTGATACTGTGATAATTGCTGAAATACATACAGGAATCCAGAATAAATATGGAGTATTTGTCATGTAGATCTTATTATCAGAAATCGTCTTACCAAGTGATGGTGTACCTTCACCAACACCAATTCCAAGCCAAGCCAAGAATACTTCTAATGAAATATAACTTGGTAAGTCTCTAGAAATAGAAGTAACGATAATGGATACAAGGTATGGAAGAATATTGTTCTTAACGATTGTCCAAGTACTTGTACCTAAACATCTTGATGCTAAGTTATATTCTCTATCACGAATGATCATTACTTGTGTACGAATAAAGTATGCTGTACTTAACCAAGAAGTAACAGACATCGCAAAGATCAATTGCCAGAAACCTCTACCTAAGATATACATCAATACGAATACGATCAATGTAAATGGTACGTTAGCGATAATGTTATAGATTTCAAGCATCCATTTATCCATGGATTTTGAATATCCCCAAATAGCACCAACAACGACACCTAAAGTAATAGTGATCAATGTTGTAATACCAGCAATACCCAAAGAGTTACGTGCACCAGCCCAAACAACGTTCCACATGTTATCTGCATAGTTATTTGTACCAAATAAATATTGGAAACATGGACTAATAAACTTCATGGATTCATTGTTGATGTTTGGATGTGACATTCCATTATAACCACTGATCATTGGGTCAATAATGGAAAGTAATAATACTGCACTCGCAACAATGATAATTGCGATAGTACTTTTCTTGCTTAAAAATTGTTTAAATACAGATGCCCAGTAAGAATACTTAGGAGCTGCAATATGTTCAGATTCTCTTTCGTCATTTTTAACGAAGACAAATTTGTTATCCATTTCTGACATTAGTTTGTACCTCCATCATCTGTGAGCTTGATTCTAGGATCAACGACTGTCATTAACAAGTCACCAATCAATACTGAGAAGATTGATAATGATGTATAAAGAATCGTTAATGCAATGATCATAGAGTTGTTATGTTCATTGATTGCATCTGGTAATAACTTACCTGTACCTGGAATTGCAAATACCGTTTCAGTTAATACCGCACCAGTAATTGTAAGAATGATACTTGATGGTAAATCATGAACGATAGGAATGACAGCATTTCTTAAGATATGCTTCTTAAAGATTTCCTTCTGTGATAGACCCTTCGCTCTAGCAAACTTAACATAATCTGCATTAGATTGATCTAACATATATCTTCTAGTCCATAACATCAATGAACCTGTATTCATTAATCCTAAGATAACGATTGCTGGAATATAACTTCTAATATCATGAGCTCCTAACTGAGGGAAAGATTGTGGGAAGCCCAACAAATAGAAGATCTGTCTACCAAAGAAGATAAACGCTAAGGAAGGAACCGCAATCATAAAGTTGATCCAAATCGTACCAATATGATCTGGTAACTTACCCTTTTTACTTGCCATAAACATACCAGCAGGAATCGCAATCAAATATGCTAACAACAATGCTAAGACACCAAATAGCATTGAAGTACCAATCATAGATGGATCCTTCTTCTGTGTATCGCAATTAGCGTAGTTATCATTAAACTTGTTCTTATCTAATTTATCTAGATTACTTGTATTCTTATATGTACAACTATGTTGAATAACTGCACTCTTTGTTTCAGTACCTGTTTCAAATTTCTGTGTTGTAGCATCTTCAGAACCTTGTCCACTAGAGATTACCTTTGTAATTTCTGTATAAGCATAAGATGGATAAGACTGACCTAGATTAAGAGAGATAATGTTTTGATGGATAAATGGGAAACTTGAATCAAAATAAATCAAGTATTTATGTTCTGTACCAGAACCCATTAATGCTGGAACACCATTTGAATCTGTTCCAATATAAATCTTTCTTTCTAAATCAGGGTTAGAAGAGTCGTTTACTCTCCAAGGATGATCAATTTCAATCAAATTACTAAAGAAATTAATGACCTTATTGATGATTGGGACATCCTTGTAAGCATAATAACCCCCTGCTTTATATTGCTTGACTGTCCAGCCATCTGCTTCATATTGAGCCGCAATCTCCTTGATATAAGTAGAATCATTTTGATTACATGCATCAAAATTGTCTGCAGCATATGCTTTACACATATCTGCTTGTTCATCGAACGTAATATATCCCAAACGTTCATAGGCAGTGTTCTTGTAACGTTCTTTGTCATCTGCTTTACCACCTAATTTCTGATAAGTAGCATCATTTTTGAAAATAAGATGACGAGGAATCAATGTATAAATCATTACCATTGCCAAAACTGTTACAACAAATGCTGAAAAAATCGCACGAACGATACGTCCCCATACATATTTCTTCATGTAATACCTCCTTTCACAAAGATTTTTTTCTTTTTTTCTAAAACGCATGATAAGGAGGCTCAGCTTAGTAGCCCCCTTATCATTATATTTTGGTTTTTAAACAATCTTTACGATTATTCACCAGTAGAATGATCAACCTTGTTGTCTTCTACCTTCTCTTCTTGCCATGTAGCATAAGCTGCATCATATTCTTCCTTAGTAATAGCATCCTTGTTGATGATCACTCCCTTGTACTTAGAGGACTGATATGCACCAGAGAATGGTGTTACTCTAGAAATTGTGTAGTTTACACTAGATGTCTGAGACTGGATTGGGATGAATAAAGCATTGTCTAATAAGTAAGCTTCAGCCTTAGCTTCTGCTTCATAACGAGCATCCATATCATCTGTAATAGCATAAGCTTCTTCAAGCATTGACTGATATTCTAATAATCCAGATTCTTCGATAGCAGCATCGTTATCCTTATTATCTTGATCATCATCATATTCATTTGACTGATAGAAGTTTAAGCCCATAGAGTTATTTGTAACATCACCGTCAACTGGTGAGAAGATGTTCAAATATGTCTTAGGATCTACATAGTCAGCACCCCAACCTGTTGAAGTAGAGATATCCCAACATGTATCCTGTGGTCCAGTAGCTGTGTAAGAAGAAGCCATGTAGTCATCATCAGAAACAGAGTGAACAACGATGTCGATGTATTCTGTACCGATTGATTCTTCAATAGACTGTTCTAGAGAAGCTGCTTGTAGAGGTAGAGATGCAGAAGCATCATCTGTTAACAAGTCAACAACGATTGGGAATGTAACGCCTTCAGCTTCCAATTCCTTAACTGCTTCTTCCATTTCTTTCTTAGCTTGATCTGGATCATAAGTTGAATCCTGACCTTCTGTTAAGTCGTAATCATCTTCACTAGCTGCCTGAACTAATTCACCATAGGACTTACCATCAGATGTAGATACGAAGTTCCATGGACATTCAATAGAACGGATTACCTTTTCAGCAATGGACTTGTCCATAACTGTAGACATATAAGCAACTCTATCTAAACCGAACTTGATTGCTCTTCTGAAGTGCTTGTTTAGAATAGCCTTCTTTGTATCAGACTGCTGAGCAGTTGTCTTAGAAGAGTTTTCAAAGTTTGTTCTGTTAATGTTAAAGTTGATACCAAATGTATAACCATTCTGTAATGGGTTATATGCATAATCAGCATACTGTTCTAGATATGTTTCGAAATCTTGAGCAGATGTTAATAATGTAGCCTGGTAGTATGGGTTTTCAGAATATTCGAAGCCCTTTACTGTTGAAGCTGGATCAGAACCATCATCATATACACGTGTTACATTTTCAACGTATACATGTTCAGCATCCCAGTAAGATTCATTCTTGTGCATTTTCTGAGAAGACTTAGAAACAAGTTCATCTAAGATATAAGCACCGTTATAAAGAATTGAAGATGGGTCAGATGTATCACCATAGCCACAGTCTGTGTTATCAGGTGAACCTAACTTACAGCCATCACCCTTAGATTCAAGGAATTCTCTGTTTACTGGCCAGAATGAGTTATTAGCAACTACTGTATAGAAATAAGGAGTTGCGTTACTCAATGTATATTCAACTGTCTTATCATCTACAGCCTTAACGCCAACCTTTTCCCATTCAGCGTCAGATCTGTCAGATTTTCCATAATCAGCAAGACCATCTACATATGCTTCAGCAATAGATAGTGTTGGTCCCTGGAAGTCAGATAAGTGACGTAATGCTGTAACGAAGTCATCAGCTGTAACATCAGCATATTCTTCTCCAGTATTTGTTACCCACTTAGCATCTCTTAAATGGAATGTCCAAACAGTCTTGTCATCGTTGGATTCCCAGCTTTCAGCTAAAGCTCCAACGTAGTTGTTGTACTTGTTTGTTTCTGTTAAACCATCAACAAGGTTTGTTGTGATTTGCGCGTCACTTGAGTTCTGGGACATTTGCCAGTCAAGTGTTTGAACATCAGCAGTAAAGATGTAATATGCATCTTCAGAGGATGTTGCTGTACTGCCATTAGTTGTTGAACCAGTACTTCCTGCAGAACAACCTGCAGCAAGTAAAACAGCTAATGAAGCACAAAGTGTCTTTTTCATCATTTTGTTTTCCCTCCAAAAGTAATTACTATTTTATGGGAATTAGAAGTGTTAAGTCAATTCAATTGTGTATTTTTCATGAAAGATTTCAGATTTAATCGTGAAAACTATGAAAATTTTCATTTCTTTCATTTGTTTTTGATATAAAAACACTTGTTTTCGTCATATTATAATTGTTTTACAAAATAGTCTTGTTCTTTCATAAATCCATTTCTTTCAAATAATGATGAATCATTATCTTCTACGATTACTTTTTTTATTCCAATTTCTTTTATAACTTTTAATAGTTCTTCTAAGGCTTTTGTTCCATATCCTTTATTTCTTTGATTTGCTTCTATAATGATGCAAACTAAACATGTATCTTCTTCATCTGTTAATACATAGGATACTTCACCTACATAATCATCATTCTCATTTTGAATATAGCGATAGTAATAATTTGGATCTAAGATCCATTTCTTGTACCACATATCCCACTTTGATTCACTAAACGGAAAGATACCTCCATTGATATCATTGAATGACATCGTTTCTTCATTCTCTACTAGACTCTGTCGATACCAAAGATCTTTTATTTCTGGTTTATAGAATTTCATTTTTCCTCCATTGAAAAAGTGAAAGTAAATTCTTTACTCTCACTTTGTTTTATTAGTCAGCTAATGTTCCAAATGGATCCCATGGAGCAACTGTAGTTGGTTCTTCATTCAAAGCGGCTAATGCTTTTTCACTCAAGAACTTCTTATTGACTGCTACAACATACATGTATTTATCAAACCATGTATCACTTCCAATAAAGTATCCTTTGTTCGCTACTTTATCACCCCAAGAGTTTTCAATCTTCCATCTGTTTGGTTTACCATCTTCTCCAATGTTTACTCCAGTAAACATCATAGCGTGATTCATTGCAGATTGATGAGCATCTAACATTTCAGCCTTAGACATAGACAAGTCAATATCTAATGTATTTTCATAATCATATTGAGCATCATCCCAAAGACCTGTTTCTCTATCACCATCTGGTCCACAATCACAACCAAACCATACAGGTTCTCCACTCTTCAATTGTTCTAGAGTAGCTTGTTTAAACTCATCTAATGGAAGATTCAACATACAGATTGAATTTCCGTTTACAACATTTCCTAGATATTCAACTGTATATGTCTTGTAGTATTCCTTGTTACTAGTAGGTGCATTGATACAGTTGATATAATCATCGATATCACTTCCTAAGTAATCTTCATAGAACTGCTTAGGTGTTACATGATATTCTGCATGATGTTTTTCATCAGCATCAACATATTCAAATGTGAATTCTTGTGGAGGTAATCCAAAACAAGAAGCACATAAGGAATAGATTTCTTTTAATGCCTGTGCCTTTAATGCAGGTACTTCGCTTCTTTCTGCTTTTCTAGAATCAATAACAAACTTTCTAAGTCTCTTATTCAATAGACCATTCATCGTTCTTGTATGAGAAGATTGAAATGTTTCTGGCATAGCACTCTTTGGACATAATCCATACTTTTTAACAAGTGATTGGATCATGTTCCATTGTCCACCATCACCTACTGCCCAATCCAATAGATATCTCATCTTTTCAGAATCAATTGGATTATCGATTTCATTGATTGTACATTCCATAAACCAGTTTGCTTTTTCTAGTTTGTCATAAAAAGCAATATAGTTCTGAGATAATTCAAATTCCTTGATGTTATATTTCTTTGCAATCTTTTCTCTTAAAAAGTTCATAGAAGAGAAGATCCAACATCTACCAGATGCTTGTTGATTTGTAGCTGTCATTGTCTTCAAATCAATAGAGAAGATATTTGGATTACTAGCTTCCGCATCAAATACTCTAGAAATCGTATTTAGATCATTCTTAGTTAGAGCGTTTCTTACGATTCTAGCTTTTGAATCAGCTTCATAATTTGTTCTTAATTCATTTAATAGTGTGTTAGAAATTTCATTCATAACGATATACCTCTTTTCTCACTGAGGTCTATGTTATCACACAATTCAATCAAACATGATTAATACTGTTTGATAAAACTAACTATTTCATAACTATATTGAAAATATTTTCATTAAGAAATCGTTAGATTCTTAAAGATAAAATACTTTGGCCCTTTATAGTATGTATAGACTGTTTCTTCCTTTGAGAAAGCAATATCATTCATTGCATCATAGATGTCTCCAGAAATAGAGAAACCAGTTAATGGAATATATTTTTCTCCATCAAAGTATCTAGCTAATCTAACTTCTCCACCAAAGTAACCGGAAGCTTGTTCCAATTGTGGTGCAGAGAAATGATCAATGATCAAATGTGGTTCATTTGTTTCTATTGTCGTATGTGGAATCACTTCCGCAACAGTATAGTCACCTGTAGGTTCTTCTACTTTTAAATATTGACCATATTGAATATCACCTTGTAGTTGTTTAACAACACCATCTTCAATTAATTTCACTTCGTTCAATACAACGCCATGTTCATCAAATGAACTAGATGCTGCAACACCTTCAATGTTACCTTTCATAACAATATCAAACTTTGTATTAGAGATTGGTTCATTCAAGTTATAGTGATTTGAATGTGTTACGTTAGAAAGATAGGATGTATTATCTTTGATATTCTTAAGAATCAATGCGTTCATCTCACCATAGATATAAACAGGTACATTCAAATCAATAACTACTTCATTCATTTTCTTAGCTTGTCCTCTTAAAGAAACTAAATATAAGATATCTTCTACTTGTTTCTTAATAGATTCTGCATCAAATTGATTATTTCGATAATAGTGATACAACTCATATTCTTCTTTACCATCGCTACATGTAGGAATCGTTTCAAACTCAACAGATAGTTTTGTTTCTACGTCTTTGACATCATTAGAATTTAAGAATTCATGTTCTGTGATATACACAAAGATTTCTGTAGCATTCAACCATCCATGTTCATTGTTTACTTGCATGATCGTATCCCCTACAGATAAGGCAATATCATTGAGTGAGATATTTGTATCAATCGTTTTATTAACACTTTGATTCTTCGCTAATGAGAACCAAGGATTCAATGCTGTAGTAGCTTTCTTTAATGCGGATGTTATTTTGTTTTCTAAAGAAGTCTTATCATCAGCACTTGTTACTACGATAGAACTACTTCCTCTTTTATCAACTACATCTTTATAGACAGTAATTGTTATGTCTTCTGTATGAACAACACGATTCAATTCCATCTTTTTCTTAACAAAGAAAAGTTCACTAGAATGTTTAGTTTCATGATTGATTTCATAATCAGAAATCTCTGTATTTGATTTTAATATTGTTATGATTTCTTCTATTTTCATCATGATAATTTCGCTCTTCCTTTCAAATGTGGTCCACCATCAGATACGAATACCCATTCTTTATGTCCTTTACCACACATTCCACTACCAAATATATGCAATTCATCAGATACCATAGTGATAGAGGATAACAAATCAATGACACTTCCAGAGATAACGATTGGTGCTACGATTTCACCCGTAAACTTCCCATCTTTGATTTCAAGACCATATCCAGCAGTACATTGAATTTGCCAGTTCTTTGGATCTTCCATACCATTATTGGATTGACAAATATAATATCCATGTTTGATAGATTTCAACATATCATCAAACTTATCATTTCCTTTATCAAAGAAAGTATTTGTCATTCTTGTATAGACTTTTCTCTTATAAGATTCTCTTCTACCATTTCCTGTAGGAGTCGTACCTAATTCCATTGCACTTAAGCAATCTGAAATACCAGTTTGAAGAATACCATTCTTAATGATATTCGTTTTAGATGCTTCTACACCATCATCATCAAAGAAGTAGGATGCTGCAGATAAACAAGAAGCAGCACCATCATACATGTTGACAACTTCACTCGCTACAGGCTTTCCTACATACTGAACAGCCTTCGCTCTTTCTTTTACAAACATATCCATTTCTACGCCATGTCCAAATGCTTCATGCGCAATTAGTCCAGCTACTGCAGGATCTGCGATAATATCATATGTTCCAGGTACGATTGGTTTTGCGTGTAATAGCTTCAAGCAAATATCAATGATATTGTCTTTATTAGTATCTAGCTTTTCTAGTACAAGAGAACTATCTACTTCACCTTCACTCGAGAAATTTCTTTGGATATTTTCTCCTTCTCTAGCAACAGCCACCATCATTGCATTACACCAATCATATTTTTGATCCAAGCATTTATGGTTTGAAACAAAGATCTTAGATGTTTCTCTTTTTGTATATGCACAAACAACCTGCATGATTCTTTCATCTTTCTTATGTGCATAGTCTTTCATCTCTACTAGTTTATTAAAGATTTCTTCATCATCTAGATTAGATGTATCTTCTCTGAGATAGGATTCTGTATGATCTTGTTCTTTAAGGCAAGGAATCGATGCAGCATATGGAGTCGTAATATTCATTTCTTCTACAACTTTATTAACATCAATATCACGAATATCATCACAAGAATATTCACTATAATGACCTTCTTTATAAGCTTTGATAACAAAACCACATTCATTATCTAATTCATTGATAGAACTTGAAGTCGTAGTTACCATAATTCTTTTTGTTTTGACATAGTTTCCTAATACACTAACATACTCATAAGAATGATTTAATTCTTCTACAAGTTTCTTAGCATCCGGAATGCGTGATTTAATAAATTCATTTATCATAGATACCCCTTATTTGAAATCAACATCAAGATTACCAGTTGTTGTTTCTAACTTGATTGATTTTACACCAGTACCATATTCTTTGGAATGAAAAAGTTTATCTAATTGAACATTGTAGTTTTCTTTAGGTTCTGTTGCGACTACTTCTACATCCCCACTTGTTGATGTTCCATGAACATGATCAAATGTCGTATTCTTGATTTCTGTATCTCCTGATACGGATTCTGTAAAGATCTGATCTGCCCTTACATTCTTGATTTCAATATCACCTGATACAGAATCAATTTCAATCTTCTTGATAGAACAATCCTGAATATCTGTATCACCAGATACACATTCAGCTGTTAACTTTTCTGATTCACTTCTCTTTAATTTCACATCGCCACTAACCGTTTCAATATGTAATGTTGTTGTGTTGAAATGATCCATATGAATATCTGAGGAGACACCCTCTAGATGAGAAGATTCAACAGAATATCCTACTGGCACACGAATAATTACTTCTGCCTTCTTGAATCCAAAGAAGAAGTTATGTTCCTTTTTCTTTTCTTTGATTGTTAATACACCATCTTTATCAGTAATCGTAAATCTTTTATCATCTGTATAACTAACTTCTACATCAGATACATTTGCTTCATCAATTGTCAGATCAGCACTAACTAATTCAGCATTAATTTCTTTTAGGTGAGAAGTAACATCAGCATTCTTGACTTCTTCACCAAGAATTGAAGAAGCAGTTTCATTGATATCACCAAATGAAGCAACAATGCTTTCTTCACTTTCACCTAATTCTTTTCTATCTTGTGCGAATTCTCTCATATAACTAATTGCGTTATCTACATCATCATAATGATGTTTTACTAAGATTTGTTTTAATTGTTCTAAATATTCTTCAATCATTTCCTGTCTCCTTTTGAATATATCGATATATCTTCATCAATTCCTCTAAGTCTTCTAAGTACTCCTTAATTTTTTCAAGTCCTTTTTCTGTAATACTGTACATTTTTCTAAGTCTAAAATTATGTTCTTGTGTATAAACGGATAAGTACCCATTCTTCTCTAATCTACGTAAGATTGGATATAACGTAGATTCTGAGATTTCAATAACATCTTTTAAATCTTTTATGATTTTATATCCATAAGAGTCTTCTTTCATTAACGCAGTAAGAACACATACATCAAGAACACCTCTCTTCATCTGTGTATCCATATTGATACCTCCTGTATCAATACTATACTTTGCACAGTACATTATGTCAAACGATATCTCAAATATTTTTTATTTATGTTAGAATATAACGCGCATTGGAGAAGTACCCAAGAGGCTGAAGGGATCGGTTTCGAAAACCGACAGGCGTGAAAGCGTGCGGGGGTTCAAATCCCTTCTTCTCCGCCATTATAAAAACCAGACTTGATTCAGTCTGGTTTTTTTGTTTATTTCTTTTCAATTCTAGATGAAATGTGAGATGACGTTCCACTACACTTTGCATTATGCTTATCTGGAATTTGTTTTTCTGCTTTTACAATTTTAATTGTTGGTGTTTCGTATTTTTTCATATTTTTTATCCTTCTTCTTACTTATATTATTCCTTATTTCAGCAATTTTACAATCAGTTTTTAATGGTACATAAGTGCAAATAGATTTATTGTAATTTTGGATTATTCCAAAACAAACACTACAATTAGAAATCTTGTTACATGTTTTACACTTATCAACATTCTTGTATTTAATATTTTGAATTTTATGTAATTCCTCTGATTTTTCCCAAATATTTTTGATTCCTTCGTTAATATTTCCAATGTAATATTTATAATTTCCACATGGTTGAATATTACCTTTTGAATCTATAAATAATGAATACCTTGTACTTTTACAAACAAAACTATCAATATTATCATTTTCATAAACATAGCCAAAATTTTTATCAATATGATTTATAATTTCGACTAGTTGTTTTTCTTTAATTCTCAAATCAAGTGGAAATTCATCTCCATTATTCTTTTTATATACATCTGGAGTCAATAAACAATCGATACCATGACTTTTACAGAATTCTTCAATATCTTTGTATCCATCATAATTAAAATCCATAACAATTGTTTTAACTTTCACTTTAAAGTTAAGTTCTTTCATTCTTATAATTGCTTTCAACGATTTTTCTAAAGCACCATCAACTCCTACAAAAGAATCATGAATTTTAAAATTTAATGAAAACATCGTTGTTTCAATCGAAGTTACATTTAATGCTAAAAGCTTTTGAATTATATCTTCTGTAATCATAGAACAATTTGTTAGTAGAATAATATGAAATCCTAATTTCCGACCAAATTCCACAATATCAATAAGATCTTTTCTAGTAAATATTTCACCACCAGTTAATACAAGTTCAAACACGCCAAGTTCTCGCAAATCAACCATTAATTTCGTAAGCATGTTAAAATTCATTCCTTTGTCAAAATGTTTTGGTAAATAGCAATGCTTACAATCCCAATTACATGTTTCACAAACTTCAATAGTTGCAGAATAACATGATAAATTCTTAGAATACTAATCAATGATTGTTTCATTCACCATATTTCAAATAGCCCATCCTTAGATTTTTTTCAATAAATTCAGATACATCATTTTCAACTAAATCGTATGATGCACCCTCATAGTTCTTTACAATAAATTCTATAATTTCAAATAAATTACATTTTTCTTGTATTTTCATCCAAATATCTTTAGCAACATCCTCATAGATTACGAAATCATTTGTATCATAGTCAAGTATATATACATAATCATCTATAATATTACGTTGCCAAGCAATTTTATATGTTGTAGAAAAAACATCATCTTTTTTCATTTGCTACCTCTATTTCCACATCAAACATCTCTTTATCTTTTATATTATGAGAAACATAAATTAAAAAATAATTCTTATTTTTCAATTCATTAATAATACTCAATCTTTTTTGAACATCTAAAGCTGAAAATGCCTCATCAATTAATAATGTAGTTGCTCCACTAGCAATAGCTCTACATAGAGCTACAATTTGTTGCTCACCACCACTTAACTTTGTACAATCTTGCTTTTTCAAAATCTCATCAGTTAATTTATTATAAAAATCAAATTTCTTTAAATTTCCTAAAGAATATGCATTATACATTGAAACATTCTCAATAAAAGATGATGGGAAAATCTTATTTTCTTGATCCAAATAATAGACATCACTAAAATATTTATTTTTATTATCTATATTATTTATGTCAATTGAACCATCATACATTTTTTGGATACCACAAATACATTTTAATAGCGTTGATTTGCCTATTCCATTCTCACCTTTAATAAAATATGTATTACTTCTATCAAATTTCAAATCGAAATATGTTAAAGATTTATTTTTTACGTCTACTTTCAATTCATGAATAGATATATTATTTATTTTTTCTTCAACAATAGTTCTAGTTTCATCAATTTCAACAATAATATCATCATCTATAAAACCTTTCTTATTGAAAGAATCAATCATCACTTTATCATCTACTACTCTACCTGTAGCATCTAAAAATATATCAACATAACCTATTGTAGCAATCAATGATCCAAGGTTTTCTAAACCAAAATAAAGACAAATCAACATTATTACAAAAGTTATAAATGATACAAAATAATTAATAGAATGATTCACTGATAAACCTATTGCCTTTGTTTTACCAAAATTCATATTAGAATCATAAACTTTGTGTGTTACTGAGTTATGAAATGATTGTATATTTTTTATATTAATTGGTAGAATAATACTCATATTTTGAAAGAAAGAATTAATTGTATTTAAATATTGTCTTTCATCTTTCTGATATTCTTTTCTTTTAATACCAATTTTCTTTGTTGTTATATTTGATAAAACATAAGGGATACAAGAAAGTATTAATAAAATTAATGCAGCATATTTACTGATAAATAAAAATATAAAGAAAAAATAAATAATTACTCCTAATATGTTCTCTAGCAAATCAATAATTGGACTAAGATATTCATCTGTAATTCGATCTACTTCACTAGTCAAGATAGAGATGGCTTTTGATGTATTTATACTATCTAAATATCTTTGATTAAAAAAATACGTAGAAATTTCATCTCTGAATTTCTTTTTGAATAAAGCATATATCCTAAATTCATTTAAAGTACCAAAATAATTAAATATGAAATACATAATAACTAATCCCGCGTATTCTAATCCTACTTGAATAATTCCAGTTTTAGTAATTTGACTGTATTGCACATAATCAATTAGTTGTTTTTGAAGGAAAGGAAATCCAGCAATAATCAAAGTTAAAATGCAAAAAAAGAATATATCAGTATAAATTAATAATTTCTCTTTTTTTATCAAGTTTTCAACTATTTCTTTCATATTATTCATAGATTTCCTTTCTTAGATTCGCAATTGTTTTATTTATTGAATTACAACTTTCTATCTTTCCATTTTCTCTAAATGAAATACCAATACATTTTGAACAGTATTCTCTTACATTACAAAAAATGCAATCATCATTGAATTTTCTTAAATTTTGAATTCTGTGCAAATTGTCATTATTATTCCAAATTTCTTCTATGCTATTATCTCTTATATTACCTAAGTACAAATCCAAATTCACGCAAGGAAATATATCTCCGTTCGAATTAACAAATATAGATGTTCTAGTTGAACTACAAATATATTTATCATTATTATCAAATATTTTTTTA
>CAVCCE010000006.1:0-16126 GCA_963600555.1 Duodenibacillus sp. | reverse complement strand
CATATAAGGTCTGAGAGGTTCAGGAATTCTGATAGATCCATCTTCATTTAAGTTATTTTCAATGAAAGCAATTAACATTCTTGGTGGAGCTACTACTGTGTTATTTAATGTATGAGCGAAATAGTTACCTTTTTCGCCCTTCACTCTAATACCAAGTCTTCTTGCCTGAGCATCACCTAAGTTAGAACATGATCCAACTTCAAAATATTTCTTTTGACGAGGAGACCAAGCTTCAACATCGCAGCTCTTCACTTTTAAATCAGCTAAATCACCAGAACAACATTCAAGAGTTCTTACTGGAATATCTAATGATCTGAAGAAGTCAACAGAATTCTGCCATAATTGATCATACCAATATTTAGAATCTTCAGGTTCACACACAACTACCATTTCTTGTTTTTCAAATTGGTGAACTCTATAAAGACCTCTTTCTTCAATGCCATGTGCACCAACTTCTTTTCTAAAACATGGTGAATAAGAAGTTAATGTATAAGGAAGATCTTCTTTTCTAAGAATTTGACCAATAAATCTACCTACCATAGAATGTTCAGATGTACCAATCAAATAGAGATCTTCCCCTTCAATCTTATACATCATATTTTGCATTTCTGCGAAACTCATAACACCACTTACTACATCACCATGGATCATGAATGGTGGAATAAAATATTCAAAGCCTCTATTGATCATGAAATCACGAGCATAAGATAGGATTGAAGAATGTAATCTTGCGATATTACCCTTTAAATAATAGAAACCATTACCAGAAGTCTTACCTGCAGAATCAATATCAAGACCATCTACTTTTTCTAGAATATCAACATGATAAGGAATTTCATATTCAGGAACAAATGGTTCACCATACTTCTGAATTTCTTTATTTTCACTATCATCTTTTCCAATTGGAACTGATGGATCAATGATATTTGGAATGACATACATTCTCTTTTTAATTTCTTCATTGAGTTCAGCTTCTCTTTTTTCGAGAGCTTCCATCTCATCGCCCATTTCTTTTACTTTTTGTTTTACTTGTTCAGCTTCTTCTTTCTTTCCGTCACGCATCAATAGTCCAATTTCTTTAGACATCTTGTTACGATCTGCTCTCAAAGAATCTCCTTTTGCTTTTACTGCACGAACTTCTTTGTCCATTTCAGCAACTTCATCTACCATAGGTAGTTTTTCATCCTGGAACTTCTTCTTAATATTTTCTTTAACAAGTTCTGGATTTTCACGAATCAATTTAATGTCAATCATTTTTCTTCCTCCAACAAAATAAAAAACATCATCCACTAAAGGGACGATGTTGATATCGCGGTGCCACCCTTCTTGTATGAATTGTTTCACGTGAAACAATCACATACCTCTCAATTACCAGATAACGGCTGGATACCGGAAAGTATTAATTTCTCTCAAAGGTGGATTCATTCAAATCGTGTTGATTTACACCATACCATCAACTCTCTATAGATTACGATCTTTCCTTACTATTCCTTCTCTACGAATTAACTTCATTTAATCATTCAAGATATTAATTGTCAAGTTAATCATTGAATGATATTATGAAAAAAATGGAGAATTTTCATGGCAGACAAAAAAAACGATTACGAAAAGAGATTAGAGTACAATAACACATATAATAGAAATAACTATAGATCATTTTCAATGCGATTGAATAATACAAAGGAAGAAGAATTAATCAAATGGTTAGAATCAAAAAATTCAGTTAAAGAATATCTACTATCCCTAGTAATAAAAGATATGGAAAAATCACAAAAGAAAGATTCTAAAAAGAACAAGAAAAAGAAAAATAAATAAGAAATCATGCATGCATGAATCATTTTGATAAATTAA
This sequence comes from Duodenibacillus sp., assembly GCA_963600555.1. Lineage (GTDB taxonomy): Bacteria > Bacillota_I > Bacilli_A > Erysipelotrichales > Erysipelotrichaceae > Bulleidia. The sequence goes on along the minus strand of CAVCCE010000006.1, from coordinate 14,275 downwards.
GTAATATTAGTAAAAGAGGTAAAGATTTTGAGTGAACCAAAACTGACAATGAAAGATATCGCTGAAATAGCTGGTGTAGGAAAGAGTACAGTCTCTCGATATTTTAATGGTGGATTAGTAAAACCAGAAACAAAAGAAAAATTACGCCAAATTTGTGAGAAATACAACTACAAGCCAAATCAAGCCGCAAAACTCTTGAAAGCGAAAAGAACAAATACTGTCGGTATCATTTCACCAACTTTAACTTCTTATACTTCATCCGTAACAATTACTGCTATGGATGATTATTTAAAAGATAGAGGATTTCGAACAATTATCATCAATACAAACCACTCCCCAACACGCGAAAAAGAAGCATTTGAATATTTAACAGAATTAAATGTAGATGGAATCATAATTCTCGCAACAAACAATAAATATAACTATGAAGAATTAAAAGAAGAATATCAAATTCCAATTTTATTCATGGGACAAGAAATTGAAAAAGGACCATCAATTGTTTATGACGATTATAGATCTGGATTAGAAGTTGGAAATCTCATTGCGGAATCTGGTCATAAAGATATTGCATTCATTGGTGTAGATGAATCAGATGTATCTGTAGGTGTTGTTCGTAAACTTGGAGTTTATGATGCATTAAAGAAACATAATTTAAATGACATAGATTATATTCAAGCAGATTTTGAATATGAAAAATGTTTACCTATCGTAGAAAAATATTTAGATAAACATATACCTTCCGCCATTATTTGTTCTACAGATAGAATGGCTAGCGCTTGTTATACGATCTTACAAAATAGAAATATCAGAATACCTGAAGATGTATCAATCATAGGATTCGGATCTTATCGTTATTCTAGATTAATGAATCCGCCATTAGACAGTATTCGATTTGATAACCATAAAGCTGGTGAAGAATGTGCGCAAACTATTTTAGAGATGATAGAAGGTATTGAAGTTGATTACAGAAAATTAATTGGTTTTGAATATGTACATGGAGGAAGTATCAGAAAAATCTGATACTTTTTTTGAAATCGCTAACATTAAGTATTGACAATTAAAATTGAGGGATTATTATATTTATGGAACCGGTCCCATAGACCGAGATAAAAAGGAGAAAAATATATGGCTTTAGATTACAGAAGATGTGCTGAAGAAATCTATGCTTGCCTTGGTGGTAAAGAAAACATAGCATCTGTAGCACACTGCGCCACAAGATTGCGTTTAGCAATCGTAGATTCAAAGAAGGTTGATGAAAAGACACTAGAAAATGTAACTGGTGTACAAGGAGTCTTTACTTCTAATGGACAATTACAAATCATTATTGGAACAGGAACAGTCAATAAAGTATTTGATCAATTTCTAGCAGTTACTGGTTTACAAGCAGGAACAAAAGAAGATGTTAAGAATGCTGCTGCTAGTAATATGAACGTATTCAAAAGATTGATCAAATCTTTAGGTGATGTATTCGTACCTATCCTTCCAGCAATTGTTGCTTCAGGTTTATTGATGGGTCTTGTTGAAGCGCTTGGTAAGGCTATGCCAGGTTTTGCATCTACTGATTGGTATGCTTTCTTAGATATGATATCTAATACTGCATTTTCCTATCTACCTGTTTTAGTTGCGGTATCTGCAGCTAGAGTATTTGGAGGAAATATCTTCTTAGGAGCTGTTATTGGTCTAGCAATGATTCATTCAACTTTAACAAATGGATGGAACGCAGCTAATGGTTATAATGTTTGGTATCTATTTGGACATATTCAAATTGGTAACTATACATTAGGTCAGATAAATGTACTTGGTTATCAAGGACATGTCATACCTGTCATGATAGCTGTTTGGATCATGTGTAAGATAGAAAATTGGTTACATAAACATGTACCTGAAATGATTGACTTATTTGTAACACCACTTACTACAGTATTTGTTACATTATTATTAACATTTACAATCATTGGTCCTATCTTCTCTACAGCTGAAACTTTCGTATTAACTTGTGCTCAACAATTAATAACTGTTGGTTATGGTATTGGATCATTGATCATGGGTGCTATTTATCCTGTCACTGTCGTTATGGGATTGCATCATATGTACAATGTCATAGAAGCAGGTTTGTTAGCTTCTGCTGATTTTGGTAACTTAAATATTTGGATGCCTATTGCTTCTGCTGCAAACTTCGCTCAATTTGGAGCATGTCTAGCAGTTGGTCTCAAAGCAAAATCTTCTAAAACAAAATCTGTAGCTATCCCTTCTGCTATTTCAGCATCTCTTGGAATTACAGAACCAGCTATCTTTGGTGTAAATATGCGTTATACAAAACCATTCATTTGTGCAATGATTGGTGGAGCTGTTGGTGCAATGTTTGGAAGTCTAGCAGGATTAGGAGCTACAGCTTATGGTGTAACAGGTATTCCTGGTTACTTAACAATCAATAAACCATTACTATATACAATTATGTTAGCTATCTCTGGTGGTATCGCATTTATCTTAACAATGATCATTTGGAAAGAAGAAACAAATGAAGTACCACAAACAATTCCAACAGAAACAATTATCACAACAGAAAAAGGTAATATCATTCAACCAGTAAATGGTGAAGTAATTACAGCTAGTGAAATTCCTGATCCAATGTTCTCTGCTGAAACAATGGGACCAAGTGTTGGTATCAATCCTACAGATAATAAAGTATATGCTCCTTTTGATGGAACAGTTAAAATGGTATTTCCTACTAATCACGCTATTGGTTTAGAAAGTAATGATGGTGTTGAAGTATTGATCCATGTTGGGGTTGATACAGTTAATATGAATGGTGATGGTTTTGAATCACATGTTCAACAAGGTGATACAGTTAAACAAGGTGATCTACTATTAACATTTGATTCTAAGAAAATCAAAGATGCTGGAAATAGCGATTGTGTAATCGTAGCTATAACAAATGCAAATTCATTAAATGAAGTTAAGAAAGTAAAATGAGAAGTAAATTAACATATCATTTATATCCTATACATGGTGGTTGGTTAAATGATCCAAATGGTCTTTGCCAATATAATGGAACATATCATATCTTTTATCAATACGCTAAAAATGTAGATGGCAGTGGAGATAAATGTTGGGGTCATTTCACAACAAAAGATTTCATTCATTATAAAGATCTAGGTATCGCAATTCATCCAGATCAAGAAAGTGATAAATCTGGTGCTTACAGTGGTTGTTGTTATGTAGAAAATGGAATGCATATCTTCTATACAGGTAATGTAAAGTTACCTGGTGAACATGACTATATACATTCTGGTAGATTATCAAATACAAACTATATCTTTTCTGAAGATGGAATTCATTTTAGTGAAAAGAAAACAGTATTAGATAATTCTGATTATCCAACAGATCTAACAAATCATATTCGAGATCCAAAAGTATATAAAAGATGTGGTAAATATCTCATGTACTTAGGAGCAAGAACAAATAAAGATGAAGGTTGCATCTTAGTTTATAAATCGGATGATTTACAAAATTGGATATATTCCTATCGTATTACATCTGAATCAAAGTTTGGATATATGTGGGAATGTCCAGATTGTATTGAATTACATGATGAATTATTTCTAATAACATGTCCTCAAGGAATCCAACAACAAGGATATGAATATCAAAATGAAAATCAAAATGGATATTTTAAAGTAAAAGGTACATTAGCGTATGACTATCAAACACTAGATCATGGTTATGATTTCTATGCACCTCAAACTTTTAAAGATGAAAAAGGTAGAACGATTCTTATAGGTTGGATGGGATTACCAGATAAGACACCAACACATCCTACAATAGAAGATGGTTGGCAAATGGCATTAACATTACCAAGAAAATTAAAAAATATCAATCATTCAATCTATCAATATCCAATTGATGAAATACTAAATCTAAAAAAGAATGAAAGAAAGATAACTATTTCAAAAGATAAACAGGAATATCAAAAAGAATGTATGATTCATTATGAAAATCATAACGAATCATTCAACATTCAATTAAATAATCTAGTATTATCTTATAACAAAGAATTATTTTCTTTATCATTCTTAAATGATAAAACAGGAAGAAAAGAAAGAGATATCGTTATAGATCATATCAATGAACTAGATATCTTCTTAGATACTTCTAGTATAGAAATATTTATCAATCATGGTGAAAAGGCAATGACATCTAATTACTATGATGAATATGATAAATTATATTTAACTAGTGATAAAGAAATAGAAGTAACTTATTCAGAAATGAATGCATTTGAATATGAAACAGAGGAAAATTAACTTCCTCTGTTTTTTAGTATAGATATTCTTTTTCTAAAGAAGTAATAATTCACAAATCTAAAATCATTAACACCTATGTATTTAATAAATCGATTTTCAATATCATAACAATCGTTACACCCATTATCTAAAAAATATTGAAACAAAGGATCATAATATGTTTCATCAACAGAAACGATATCAAAAATACCTTTAATTCTTAATTTTGTATTTTCTAATATTAATTGATTACCTTTTTCAGACAATTCTTCTAAATTACAAACTAAACAATTATCTTTGATTCTTTTTAAATGATTACTTATTGTAGAAAAATCTCCAAAATATTTATCAACAACATCATCACAATTACATAGATAAGCCTTTTTAATATTCTTAAATTGATTACAAATTACATAGACACTAATCATCTCAGAGAAATAATCTGTAACCCAAAATCTAACTTCATCAAAATTTTTAATCTTATTAAAAAAGATATTTAATTCATTTCTAAAAAAAGAAATTGATTCTTTATCAAAATCATATTCAATATAATTACTTATCATTTGTTTATAAGTAAATGGATATATTTTTCTAAATGTCAAATCATTTTGAAATAATAAAATTTCATTATCTTTAAAAGAATAGTAATGTTCTAAATAATCATAAAGATTAGAATTAAAAACTATTTCTATCATGAATTCATTATATCAAAAAAAGATACCCTACCTAAGTAAGATATCTTTGATTGTTATTCTTCAGTAGTTTCTGTAACTTCTTCAGTTACTTCTTCTTCTGATTCAGGATCAAGAATAGCTACGTTAGATACTCCTTCACCTTCTTTAATGTTAATAAACTTAACACCTGTTGCAGCTCTACCAATAACAGATACTTGTTTGAGTGAGATACGAATGATGATACCTGCATCTGTCATGATCATACAGTCTTCATCACCATTGATACTTCTCATCGCAACAAGATCACCTGTCTTTTCATTTAGATTAGCTGTTCTTACACCCTTAGCACCACGACTAGTAATACGATAATCATCTAAGTTAGATTTCTTACCATAACCATTCTTTGTGATTGTAAGAATGTATTTACCTTCTTCATTTGTAGCTAGACCAATAACTTCACTACCATCTACATTGAAACCCTTAACACCTTTAGCTACTCTGCTTAGAGGTCTAATAGCGGATTCATTGAAACGTACAGCTTTACCATTACTACCAGCGATAATGATTTCAGCATTACCACTAGTACCCTTAACGAATGCTAAAGCATCATCTTCATTAAACTTAATGGCAATCTTACCATTCTTATTGATATTTTCAAATTCTTCTAATGAAGTTCTCTTAACAAGTCCCTTCTTAGTAGCGAAGAATAAGTAATGTTTATCTTCAGAATCATTGTAAGGTACTAAAGCACAAACTTTTTCATCTCTACCAATCTGAACTAAGTTAATGATTGGTAATCCCTTAGATGTTCTAGAGAATTGAGGAATATTATATCCCTTTACTCTGAATACTCTACCTTTATCAGTAAAGATCAATAAGTGATCATGTGTGGACATATGAATAAACAATTCAATATTATCATCCTTGTTTAATTCCATACCCTTGATACCTTTACCACCTCTGTTCTGTACTTTGTAAGTATCAGATGTCATTCTCTTGATATATCCATTAGATGACATAGTAATAACGATATCTTCTACAGGAATCAAATCTTCATCTTCCATTTCTGCAGAACCTTCAATGATCGTAGTTCTTCTTTCATCAGCATATTTAACTTTAACTTCAGTTAATTCATCTTCAACGATTTTTTCAACTCTCCAATGATTTGCGAGAATATCCTTATAGTCAGTAATCTTAAGTAATAAATCTTGATATTCACTTTCAATCTTTTCACGAGCTAGACCTGTTAATCTTCTAAACTGCATATCTAAGATAGCTTTACATTGAATATCAGAAAGATTAAATCCTTCTTGCATACGTTGTGTTGCTTCTGCATCATCTCTAGATGAACGAATGATATGAATGATAGCATCTAAGTTATCAACCGCAATTCTTAAACCTTCTAAGATATGAGCTCTAGCTTCTGCCTTCTTTAAATCATATTGTGTTCTTCTTGTTACGACATCATATTGATGATCAATATATCCTTGTAACAATTCTTTCATTCCTGCAGTACGAGGTACATTATTAAATAATACGACGTTATTTACAGAAAAATTTGTTTGTAATGGAGATAATTTATATAACTGATTTAAAAGAACTTCTGGTTGTACGTCTTTTCTTAGTTCCATAACGATACGTACGCCATTCATATTAGATTCATCACGTAAATCTGTAATACCTTCAACTTGTTTATCCCTAGCTAATGCAGCGATTCTTTCAACTAAAGTAGCTTTATTAACAGAATAAGGAATTTCAGTAACTACGATTCTTGATTTACCATTAGGCATTTGTTCAATTTCAGTCTTACTACGCATAACGATTGAACCACGACCTGTTTCAAAAGCTTTACGAATTGCAGACTTACCAATGATATAACCACCTGTAGGAAAATCAGGACCTTTGATATATTCCATTAACTCAGATGTTGTAATTTCAGGATTATGCATTGTTGCGATGACCGCATCAATTGTTTCACCTAAATTATGAGGAGCAACATTAGTAGCCATACCAACCGCAATACCCATTGATCCATTAACAATCAAATTAGGAATTCTAGCTGGTAATACATTAGGTTCTAGTTCTTCACCTTCATAGTTAGGTGTCATATCAACAGTATCTTTTTCAAGATCTCTTAACATTTCCATAGAAAGTTTAGAAAGACGTGCTTCTGTATAACGCATTGCCGCAGCACCGTCACCATCCATAGAACCAAAGTTACCATGTCCATCAACTAAGATACTTCTCATATTCCAAGGCTGTGCCATATATACAAGAGCACCGTAGATAGATGAGTCACCATGAGGATGATATTTACCCATTGTTTCACCAACAATACGCGCACATTTACGATATGGCTTATCTGGTGTATTGTTCATTTCATTCATCGCATAAAGAATTCTTCTCTGTACAGGTTTCATACCATCACGTACATCAGGTAACGCACGTGCAACGATAACTGACATCGAATAATCGATGAAGTCTGTTCTCATTTCTTTTGTTAGATCTTGTTCTGTAATATTTCCTGGGTCAAATTTTGACTCATCAAATTCCATAAAATCATCTCTAGCCATTCTTTAACCTCCTTAAATATCAAGATTCGCAAAATCTGCGTGTTCAATAATGTAATTCTTTCTGGATTCAACTTCATCACCCATAAAGATATTGAAATATTCATCTGCCTTTTCAGCATCATCAATATTTACTCTGATCAACGTTCTATTTTTAGGATCCATTGTTGTTTCCCACAACTGTTCAGGATTCATTTCACCAAGACCCTTATATCTCTGTGTAGAAACTCTATCACCTAATTCTTCTAACATTCTTTTAGCTTGTGGTTCAGTATAAGCATACTTGACCGTATTTCCCTTTTGAAACTTATAAAGAGGTGGTTGCGCAATATATACATGACCAGTTTCAATAACTTGTCTCATATATCTATATAAGAAAGTTAATAATAAGATACGAATATGAGCACCATCGACATCGGCATCGGTCATGATGACGATTTTATTGTAACGTAACTTTGAAGGATCTGTTTCCTCTAAGATTCCACAACCAAATGCAGTAATCATAGAACGAATTTCATTATTTTCAAAAACTCTAGCTTGTCTAGCTTTTTCTACATTTAAGATCTTACCTCTTAAAGGAAGAATTGCTTGGAAGTGAGAGTCTCTACCTTGTTTTGCAGAACCACCGGCAGAATCACCCTCGACAATATAGATTTCACAAATACTAGCGTCTTTTGAAGAACAATCTGATAGCTTACCAGGTAAAGAAGATACTTCTAATGCTGACTTTCTTCTTGTAGCTTCTCTTGCCTTCTTAGCAGCTACACGAGCTTGTGAAGCTACCATAGCCTTTTCAACGATTGCTTTACCTTCATCAGGATTTTCTAATAAGAATCTTTCTAATTGAGCACCAAAGATATCAGAAACAATTTTTCTAACAACAGAGTTTCCTAATTTTGTCTTTGTCTGTCCTTCGTATTGTGGATCTGGATGTTTAACTGAAATAACTGCTGTAATACCTTCTCTACAGTCTTCTGCAGTTAAGTTATCATCTTTTTCTTTTAAGATCTTAGCGTCTCTAGCATATTTATTTAAAATTCTACTTAACGCATTATTAAAACCTTCTAAATGAGTTCCACCTTCAACTGTATTGATATTATTACAGAAAGTATAGATAGATGGATTATAACCATCATTATATTGACAAGCTACTTCTACTTGAATGTCTTTTTCATAGCCTTCCGCATAAATAACTGTTGGATGAACAGGAGTCTTAGATTTATTCAAATATTCAATGTATTGTTTAAGACCACCTTCAAAGTAAAAATCATAGTGTTTTTTATTTTCGTCTTCTTCTCTTTCATCATTGAATACAAGACGAATTCCTTTATTTAAGAAAGCTAATTGTCTTAATCTATCACGAATCGTATCATGATCATAAACAGTAGTTTCTGTAAAGATAGTTGGATCAGCTTGGAATATAACAGTTGAACCATGTTTATCTTTATCACATGTTCCAATTACCTTACATTCTTCAACAGGATGACCACCATTTTCAAATCTTTGATAAAACTCATTACCATCATGATAAACATGAACTTCTAACCAAGAAGATAAAGCATTTACTACAGAGGCACCTACACCATGTAGACCACCAGAATATTTATACGCACCTCCACCAAACTTACCACCAGCATGCAATACAGTAAAAATAGTTTCAATCGTTGATTTACCTGTCTTAGCGTTTTTACCAGTAGGCATACCACGACCATCATCTTCTACCGTTACTGTATTATTTTTGTTGATTGAAACAATGACACTACTAGCGTAACCTGCCATAGCTTCATCAATACCATTATCAACGATTTCCCATACTAAATGATGAAGGCCTTTTGAAGACGTTGAAGCAATATACATACCTGGTCTTTTACGAACAGCTTCTAAACCTTCTAAAACTTGAATTTCAGAGTCATTGTATTCTTCTGTTACTTTTGAATCTAATGTAGCTCCAATAACAGCTTCTGTACCATCTTCTGTTTTAATGACTACTTCTTTTTCTTCACTCATGCCTTACCTCCTGTTGTATTAATTAGATTTCCATTTTCTATCTGAAAAATCTTCATTTCTTTATTTCTTAGAAAGGAAGGTATATCAGTAGATGTAATAATACATTGATATTCATTACCAACCATTTCTATCAATTTTTTTTGTCTTTGATGATCTAATTCACTTAACACATCATCAAGTAACAAGACAGGTAATTTACCTGTTTCTTCTTGAATGTACTTTAATAAAGAAATTTTAAAAGATAATACTGTCATTCTTTTTTGTCCTTGAGAAGCACATTCAATAAGTGGTTTTCCATTTAATTCAAATAAGATATCTTCTCTATGAATTCCAAAAGAAGTAACATGATTTTCAATATCTCTTTGTCTATTTTCTTTATGAGCTTTTAAAATACTTTCATAAGAAATTTCATTTTCTATACATGATTTATATTTAACATGTACATCTGTAATATCTTCTGATAATTTATGATAGATATCTGTAATGTAAGAATCTATCATTTCAATAAATATCTTCCTATGTTGAATAATTACCAATTCATATTCAGATATTTTTTCATCCAATGTATCTAATAATATTTGATTCACTGAATATTGTTTTAAAAGTAAATTTCTTTCTTTTAGTAGATTTTGAAAATTAGATAAAGCTGAAAGATATTTATTAGAAATCTTAGAAATTTCTTGGTTAATTATTTTTCTTCTTTCTTTAGGTGCATCTGAAAATATAGTCAGATCATCTGGAGAAAAAAGAACAACATTTAATAAACCAACAAAATCACTACTCTTTTTAACTGGTTGATGATGAACCATTAAAGTCTTTCCTTTAGGATGGATAATTGTTTCTATATCTTTCATTTTATCTTCATCCATAAAACTACATTTGATATCCGCAAACATTTCACCATCTTTTATCAATTTTTTATCATCTAAGATACGATGACTTCTTGTAATCGATAAATATACAAGACTTTCTAATAAATTTGTTTTACCTTGTGCGTTATTTCCAGTAATAAAATTTAAACCATTATAAAATTCAAATTCTGAATACTTATAATTTCTGAAATTACGCAACTTTACAGTCTTTATGATCATCCAACAAATAATTTTCTTCCTTCTACTACAACTACATCTCCAGGATATAGTTTTCTACCTCTACGATTTTCTATCACGCCATTCACAAGGACTTCATTTTCCATTAAATAAAACTTAGCCTCACCACCTGTTGAAATGATATTTGACATCTTCAAAAATTGATCAAGTTTAATATATTCTTTATTTAATTTATCCATGATTTTCTCCTTTCAAACATGCATGAAAAAAACCTTATAAATTATACCATAAATACCTTCAAAAATCCTTTATTTATCATGATTTTTAAAAGATATTACGATACAATTTTAAGGTTTCTTTTTTATCAAAATTTAAATGTAAGTTCTAACTGGTAAAACTAACTGAATTACTTCATCATCATCCATATTTTTTAAGACGAATGGTTTCATTTCACCTGTGAATTCAATTGTAATTTGATCACCTTTTAATACCTTAGCAGCATCCATTACATAATTACCAGAGAATGAAATATTAAGAGGTTCACCAACCCATGTAGCGTTTAATACTTCTCTAGATTCACCAATTTCTTGAGATTTATTTGTAAGAACGATTTCTTCAGTAGAACATTGAAGATTATTGATTGTCATATTATCATTCTTAATAAATGTAGTACGGTCAATAGCTTTAATAAGATCTTGTTTATGAATGATCATCTTATATGAGAATTCACTAGGAATCAAACGATCTGTTTCAGGATAACCACCATCTAATAAACGAGACTGAAGAACCATATCATCAATGATGAATTGAACTTTCTTATCATTTTGAGAAATCTTGATAGTATCATTACCATTCAACATTGTTGATTTTACTTCATTCAATGATTTTGAAGGAATTGTAATATTAAATGTATTTTCTGAATCTAAAGATAAAGATTTCTTAGCTAAACGATAAGAATCTGTAGCTGTTACTGTTAATACCTTTTCATTTAATTTAAAGTTAACACCTGTAAGAACTGGTCTTGTCTCTTTAATAGAAGCTGCGAAAGCTGTTTCTTCAATGATTTCTGCTAAGATGCTTTGTTTGATTTCAATACACTTAGAAGGCATTGAGAAATCAATTGTAGGATAGTCATAAGCATTCATACCATTGATTTTAAATACAGCTGAATTACCAGAGAATCTAGTTAATGATCCATCAATGATTTCTACTTGGACAGATTCACTATCTATCTTCTTAACGATATCCAATAAATATTTAGATTCAATTAAAATAGATCCTTCTTCTGTAATTGTTAAGTTATTATCATCATTCTTATGAATAACTTTTTGAATAGATATATCTGAATCACTACCTGTAATGATCAAACTATCATTTTTTGCTTCAATCTTAATACCTCTTAATGCAGGTTGAGGTGAATTAGAGAATACCGCATGAGATACGATTGATAAAGAGTTAGATAATTCATTTTTATTAATAATGAAGTTCATGGTGACTTCCTCCTGTTATATATATTAATTTATTTATATTTATTGTTATTAAGATTGTGGAAATTGTGGAAAACTCCAAATATCCGCATAATAACAAGCTAATTTTATCATTTTATAATGTTGATATAAAGTGGATAAAATTGTGGAAACTAAGATAGTTGTTTCTCAATATCATTTACAGCATTCTTGAAAGCTTCATCTTTTTTGATTTGTTTTTCAACTTTAGTACATGCTGAGATGATAGTAGAATGATCTCTACCTCCAAATTCATCACCAATCTTTATATATGGGATGTCTAATAGTTTTCTGCATAAATAGATAGAAATCTGTCTAGCATTAGAAATATTCTTAGTTCTAGTTTTTGAAGTGATTTGTTGGCGAGTTAAACCATAATAATCCGCAACTACTTTAATGATCTTCTTAGGAGAAAGACCAGTTTTATCAGATACAACAGCTTGATTCTTTAATGCATTCATGACTGTTTCAAATTTGATACATCCACCATCAGGTTGAAATTCTATCGCATAGAATAAAACTCTATTCCAAGCACCTTCTAGATCTCTTACATTACCAGAAAAATTTGAAGCAATATAAGCTAATCCTTCTTGATCAACATCATCGATACCATAACCATTTTGTTTTATCTTACTTTGTAAGATAGCTAAAGATGTTTCAAATTCAGGTGAATCAATACCAACAGATAAACCAGAAGAGAATCTAGATATTAATCTATCTTCTAATCCTTTTATTTCACGAGGCTGTCGATCTGAGGCAATACAAACTTGTTTTTTGTTATTAACAAGTTCGTTATAGATAGTAAAGAATATTTCATGTGATTTTTCTTTACCTGCTAAGAATTGAATATCATCTACAAGTAGTAGATCAACGTTATACATATAATGTTTGAATTCTTCTATACGGTTATCTCTAATTGCATTAACAACAGTTTCTACAAATTTTAAAGATTCTGTATAATAGACATTTTTTGTAGGATCATTCTTAAGTACATAGTTGGCAATTGACATCAATAAATGTGTTTTACCTAGTCCAGAATTACCATATATAAATAATGGATTAAAGAATCTACCTGGATTTATAGCACAAGCTAATGCTGCAGCTTGTGATTCTTTATTACAGTCACCAACAATAAAGTTATCAAATGTACGATCTTTTTGAATTGGCATAGATTGAAAATTAATATCATTAATTGCAGTTACAGGTGTATTAATGATTTTTTCAGTAGGCAATTCTTTTTCTTGGCATACTTCAATAAGAATTGGGTGATCAAGTTGTAATATATCAATAAATGATTGAGCTAATATATCAGATTGACTCTGTAATATTTGTTTACAGATAATATTTGGTGATATAAGAATAGCTTTATCAGTTGTTAATTGATATAAAGAACAAGGTTGATAAAAGTTATTTATAATTTGAGTATCTATATTTTGATTAGTATGCATGTAATCAAGTATTTTATTCCACACATCTAAAAGATACTGATCTTTAGACATATTCATATTAAAACTCCGTTTTATTGCTAATATATTTTATGTCTATTATTGTGGAAAATCTATGAATATTTGTGGATAAAAAAGTTTTCCACAATTGATATAAGTTGAAATAAAAGCATAAATATCATAAATATTTTAGTTTTCCACACTTTTCCACAAAATTTAAAAGTGGATAAAAAGTGGAAAGTTTATCAACAGTGTGGAAAAATAAGAAAATTGTTGAAAATTAGAAAAAGTAATAAAAACAATACACATTTATAAACAATCAAATTTTATGATAAATATCGAATTTTTAGAGTTTTCCACAGTTTTCCACAATTGTGGAAAACCACAATTGTTATATTGTTGAATGATTGTGGAAAAAACAATCATAAAAATAATAAAAAATATAAAATTAAGGTTAATTATCCACAAATTTAATAAGATTATCAACAAAAAAGTAAAGACTTACATCTTTACTCATAATATTACTTTAATTTTAATATTTCATTTATTGATAGACCAGTACATCTAACGATCATTTCATCAGATAAGTTATTAGATAACATTTCTTTCGCAATAGAAAGACTACGGTTCATTTCACCTTCAGCTTTACCATCTTCTAACCCATCATAGTAACTGATGTCTTTTTCTTTCTCGATATGTTTTTCTACATCATATTCCATCGACAACATCTCTATTACCTCTG
>CAVCCE010000005.1:0-17039 GCA_963600555.1 Duodenibacillus sp. | reverse complement strand
AATATAAATGTAATTGGTACGGTAGAACACTAGTTAAAGTACCAACATTCTATCCAAGTTCACAGACATGTCATGTATGTGGATATAAACATCCATATGTAAAGAATCTAGCTATACGTAATTGGGAATGTCCTAATTGTAAGATCATACACGATAGAGATGTAAACGCTGCTATGAATATCTTGTATAAAGGAACAGGATTAGTAGCATAAACAAATAGATATTGTAGGGCAGGACATGTCCGAACAATTAAAAATTACGCTTGTGGAGAGTGTGTAAGACTAATACCTATAGCTTTGTGATAAAGCCGTACAAGGTCATGCGGTACTCTATGAAACAAGAATCCCACTACTTTAGTGGTGGGAGTGTCAACTTTTCTTTAGTCCTCTTACGAGTCTATTTGGTGCTACGCCAGATAATCTCCCTTATGTATATGAGTACGGGAAGATTGTTCTATTAGGTTTTCCATTCGTAATTATTGGAAGCGGAATGTGCTCGCTGATTCGTGCAGATTGAGCACCACAGATTACTATGATTGGTATGATTGTGGGGTGTGTAGCAAATGTAATTCTTGATGCATTATTTGTATTGGGATTTGGCTGGGGAATGGAAGGTGCAGCACTGGCTACTGTTATTGGTCAGATTCTAAACTTTGCCATTTCTATATGGTATGTGCCTAGATTCAAAACAGTAAAGATTTCATTTAAGGAAATGAAACCGAATTTGAAACTATTGAAAAAAACAGCTGGATATGGCGTTTCAAGCTTTGTGGCACAGATTGCGGTTGCCATTATTATGACAGTAATTAATTACTATTTGATTCATTGTGGTATGAACAGCAAGTACGGAGCAGATATTCCTCTTGCAGCCTTCGGTATTGTAATGAAATTCAATACTATCTTGGTTTCAATTGTGACAGGTATTGGAACTGGTGCACAACCAATTGTGGGATATAACTATGGAAGCGGAGATTATAAGCGTGTAAGAGAGACATTTTCTTTAGCGATAAAGGTCTCTACATTATTTGCAATCATCTTTTTTGTGATTTTCCATTTGTTTCCAAGGCAGCTAACAGCTATGTTTGGATCCCAGGGAGAGCTATATGAAGAATTCTCTATTAAGTCTTTTAAGATTTTTACTTTGTTATGTTTTTTCAATGGTTTCCAAACCGTTTCTGCTATCTTTTTCCAGTCTATTGGAAAACCAATCAAATCCGGAGCTATATCTCTTAGTAGACAGATTATCTTTTTAATCCCTGCAACAATGATTTTGTGTAGCTTTATAGGATTGGATGGTGTTTTGTGGGCAGGACCAGTAGCAGATGGATTGGCATTCGTGTTAGCACTGGTGTTGACTTTACATGAGCTTAAGAGTCTAAAATAAATTTAGATTAAAATCCAAGTAATCGGAGATTTTCCGTGAGATTAGTATCTTGTGCGTTTACTTTCTCAAAAAGCGCAGTGTTGTATCTGAAAGAATATAAATATGCCATTATAATAAATAAAAATATATTGAAAAAGCTCCTCATCATTGGAAGATTCCAGTGATAAGGAGTTTTTATGTTAATTTCACGCTTATTTTCCATCAGGTAAGTTGGTCGATTTTGAAATAATAAAGTAGGAATTTTGAGCTATATCAGAGATAATGATATCGGAGGAAATACGAATGAAGATTGATATTACATTAAAGATTACGCCAAGAATGGTGACAGATGCACAAGGTAATGAGAAGAAAGCATTGGTAGGACATTTAGGAACACATTTCGATGTAATGAACAAGGAGTTTCCTTTGGAATATACAGAAAGAAAAGCTATCGTTTTCGATGTGAGTGGAGTTAAAAACAGAGACATTGATATTATTGATGTTGATTTGGATGAAGTTGATCAAGATATGTTTGTTGCTTTCTATACTGGATTTATTGAAGAAGAAGGGTATGGTAAAAAAAAATATTTTAAAGAGCATCCTCAACTTTCAAATGAATTGATTGAAGCATTATTAAAGAAAAAGATTTCTATCATTGGGGTGGATTTTGCTGGTGTACGAAGAGGAAAAGAGCATACACCTATGGATCAACATTGTGCTGATCAAGGAGTGTTTATTATTGAGAATCTTTGCAACCTAAAAAGTATACTAGAAATTGGTAATGTATTTGTCGCAAATACATATCCAATGAACTATGCAGAAATGACTGGCTTGCCATGTCGTGTTGTAGCTGAAATTTAATGGTATTCAATTCGATTCTAGAATAGAATGAATATATGAAAAGCTGTAAAAACAAATTAAAAATATTCATGATATGTACTTTATCTGTTTTAGTATTCTCTGGTTGTACGAAGAATAAGGAATATACATTAAAGGAATCAGTAGAAGTGGATGGAAGACAAGGCATAGCTACAGATGAAGACTATTACTATGTTAGTGGTTCTACGACATTGACAAAGTATGATAAAGATTGGAATGTCATTACAGAGAATGCTGATCCATTTTCTGAAGGTTATACAGCTGAAGTGAATCATATTGGTGATATTGATGTATATAACAATGAAATCTATTGTGGTGTAGAAATGTTTGTGGATGGTGTAGCTACAAATATACAGATAGCTGTATATGATGCAGATACATTGAAATTAAAAAGAACATTTCCATTCGAAGAAGAAAGTGGTCAAACCGAATGTTCTGGTATTACAGTGAATTCAGATAATTCAACTGTGTGGATGTGTTCTTGGGCAGATGGCGAATCTGGAAGATATCTATATAAATATGATCTAAATACTGGTGAATATCTAGGAAAGGTTCATATGCATGCAGTTCCTCAATGGATACAAGGAATTGTGTATTATGATGGATCCTATTATGTATCTGCAGATGATGGAGATGCAGATTATGATGAATCAGATCATATCTATCGTTTTGATATAGAAAATAATAGTACAGAAGCTACTTCTATAGAAGAATTGAGTTTAGATGATGTAACAAAACAAGGTGAGATCGAAGGTCTTACATTTGATGAACAAAACAAACAATTACTTGTTTTGTATAACAGAGGTGCAAGGATCATTCAAGGAATGCCATCTGGTTTCTATGATGGGTATACAAAAGAGATACATGAAGTATATCTGTATGATATTTCGAAATGAATCATTTCAATCATTGAAAATAAGAAAGAAAATATGAATGTTGAATACAAAGATTAAACTATAAGTATTGTAACAATTGTGTAAGGTCACCTTTATTTAGGTGATCTTTTTTGATGATTAGAAAGCATGCTAGTGCCAAAAACTCAGTTTGACACAGTTGATAATGAGCGGTATGATTTCTTTGCGAAAATGAATGAATTTAGGGGATGAACTAGAAATGATTGATACATTAGAAAAAGCTTTAGAACGAATTGTTGAACTTGAAAAAGAAAATAAGAATTTATTGTCAGAACTGGAATATTATAGAAATCGTAATTATGGTGGTAGAAAAAGACATAATAAAGCTTGGACAGAGTCATATAATAATTTTGTTAATGAATATGAAAATGGAACTTCAATAAACGAAATTGTGAAAGAAGGAAAAATTAGTAGGCGAACTGTTTATCGCTATAAGGCGTATTATGTGGCACAAAATAAATTGAAAGAAAAAGATGATATATGAAAAAACATGATGCGAGAGATGTATCAGTTGTAAAGGATGCTGATGGAAATAGTGTTGTTTTGATAAATGATATTCAATTTAATGGTAAAAGAAAAATCAACTGGGATGAAGTGAAGGAGTATATTAAAGAATTTGTTGGAAATTCATATGCTATTACAGAAACAAATGATGTCATTTATATTGGTGCTGATTTTCCAGATGAATATACAGGTTCGGAATATACTGAAAGTTTACGTGGTACAAGGGCAAAGGCAAAGGCAAATGCTACACAAGGGATTCCTGAATTACTATCTATTTCAAAAGGAAAACATTTCAAAGAAAATCAATCAATAAAACACAAAAGAAATGCAAAATTTGGATGGTACAGATATAACTCGAGATTTGCTTTACCAGTATATGGAAACGATGGAAATGTAGAAAGATATAATTTGTTTCATGCGTCTATGTTAATTAGATATTCAAGTGAAGGTAAGATGTTTCTATATGACATAATTGATATAAAAAAAGAAACGAGCAACTCTCTCAGCTTAAGCTTACCAGACAAAAAACCCATTTCTTTAAAAGAATTTTATCACGAATTGAAGAAATAACAAGAAGATATCTGATAATTGAAATTTAGAAAATAGATTAAAAGAGAATAGGAGAAAAATATGAGTTGTTATTACATTGGACCTGGATTGAATTCAGTTTCGGAAAAAGTATTAGTTTTTTATGATGATGGTAAAATTGATTTTGAAACAACTAAAGAACTTTTAAAAACTATTAGAAAAGGTGTGAATTGGTGCGATGGATATGAAGAAGATGCCGTTGAATGTTTTAGAGATTGTAGATGTGGCAAATGCTTAAAAGCAACGAAAAAACTATATGATCTTTACGATGTGCAAATTGCGTTTGACAAATTCGGTGAAATTTCAAAGAATGAAGATGTTATATGTCAATGGGTATGCGAAGATTGTTATAAAGAGATTTCAAAAAAATATGGTTTTAAGTAAAATAATTAAACTATAAGTATTGTAACAATTGTGTAAGGTCACCTTCATCTAGGGTGATCTTTTTCATTGCTTGTGTGTAGTAATAATACTTATCATCACTGAGTAATAAACGATATTGTTCGTATAACTTAGACATTGTTAATTCATCTTCATAAATAGCTAATCCAAATTTATTTCTTTCTGCTGCTAAAGCATTGGAATTTCTGATATAGTCATGATTTGTAACGATGACTTGTTGAATGCCTCTAGCTAGACATTGATTCGTAAAGTAATCATTTCCATCATGAATACAAGCAATAGAGCCTGGTAGTAGTTCAGCTTTTGTTGCTTGAAGAAAATGAATATTATCAATCGTTTCTGGTCTACATCCTTTAAACCATGCATATACAGAATATGGGGCTCCATGAAAAGCATCTTGGATCATTTTCTTTAATTGTGTTGGTTTTTGATCGATATCTTGAAAGAAGATACATACACGGTTTGTACGTACTGTATGAGGTGGATAGATAGAACTGACACCGATACGAGTAATATCATCTTTTGGATTGAATGGTTGTACTTCAATAGGACCAAAACCAATCCTTCTTTCACATTTTGAAAATATATTTCGTATATTGAATTCTTGTTCCAAATTATGATTCTTTAATACTTTATTGATGCCAAGCATACAGTCAGAATCAAAGTACGTATTTTTATACATATCTGAATGAACGATCGTCCAACAACGAATATTTCTTTTTCTAGATAAGAATATAGATGCTAAACGATCCATTGTGATGATCAAATCAGGATGGAATTTTCTTATGCAGTCAGAGATACATGCATAGTCTTCTTCTAGGTATTTTTCACTAGATGCACCACTAGCGTATAACCATTCTTCATAATTTCTTTTGGATAGTTTTTTAAATGATCTTACTTTCTTACAAATTGGTGCAGGGTATAAAGAAACATGATGAAAATTATTATCTTTATCAGCACTGATAGCTACTGTATGACCTTGTGTGACAAATAAATACGCAAGATTCATGGAAAGATAATATGCAGTAGAGCTTTGTATGTTTTGTATGAGTGGTGTAATTAGAATTCTCATGCGTTAATTCTATCATGAAGTGATGTATACTTGTAACATGAGTAGATTAAGAGTAGAGAAAACAAAGATATTGATAGAGAATGATCCAGCAGTATTTACGATTGATACAAATGAATGGAAAGTAATCGTTGGAGAACATTCTTATTTATTTAATGACGCAAAAAACATTAATATTCAACAAGATGATCATTTTATTAAGATATCTTATCAAGGAATTCAGGAAGGATTGAGTTTGATCGTTACTTTAAAAGAGAATAATGATCGCATTGATCTTCTTTTAGAAGCGAAAGAAGATGAATTTATCTTTGATGAAATGATATTCCCAGGAACTGTACAAAATACAGAAGGAAAGCTAGTACTTCCTTATCAACAAGGTACTTTGTTGGATACAAAAGATAACATTACATTTATACCACCATTTGGTGGATACTTTGGATGTAGTGATGCGTATGTAAATGCACTTGGTTTCTATAGTGATCTAGGTTCCTACATGTGGTTTGTAGATGACTATTATGATTGTGGATATAAAGTAGTCAATGGAACGTGTTCAATGATATGTTTACGTACATTTAGCTCAATGGCACATCTTTCTTATGATAGAAGATTGACATTGTATACGATGAATGACAAATATGACTATAACGATATGGCTGGCCTTGTTAGAGATATATGGGATGAAAAGGGAATATCGACTTTAGAAGATAAAGTAGAAAAGAAACCTATATTAAAGAATTTAATTGGTAGTTGTGTCTATCATACTGGTATTCATTCTAAGATTTCTAAAGATAGTAGGTTTTATCATGAAGATGGAAAGAATGAAGCTATCGTACCAATTGAAGATGTGAAGAAACAATTAAATGATTTTCATGATAAAGGTGTTGAAAAGATTCATCTACATTTAGATGGTTGTGGAATTGCATACGATAATCAACATCCTAGATTCTACCCAATTGATGAAAGAACAGGTGGTTATCCTGCGTTACATGATTTAATAGAAAGCATGCATGATAATGGTGATATCTTAACGATACATGATAATTATCATGATCTCTATTTTGATTCTCCTGATTATCAAGAAAATTATCAAATCTATGATAGAGATATGAAACCATATTTTATGAGTGTATGGGCAGGAGGAAAACAGTCTTATCTAACAGCGCAATTAGCACCAATATTCTTTCGTAGAAACCAAGAATATCTAGAACAACATGATATTCATAGTGATGGTGTATATTGTGATGTGTTTACTTGTAATCCATTTGATGAAAACTTTAATGAAGAATATAAAATGGATCGTAGAGATTGTGCGAAATATAGAAATGATACATTTGATGTATTAAATGATAAGAAGATGATCGTTAGTAGTGAAGAAGTGAATGTATTTGCGTTAAATCATATTGATACATGTCACTATGCTCCTTATCCATTTATGATGAAAGAAGATGGAAAACAAATTGGTCTACCAATTCCGTTCTTTAATCTTTGTTTTCATGATTGTGTTGTAATTCCATGGATGAGTGATGTAGTGAATGGAGTCAATTATGGATTATATGGATTGTTGAATGGTGGTATTCCATACTTAAAAAGAGATGGTGCGTATGTAAATACCGATGGTAGTTTTTCACAAGACCATGTGGATGAAGATAGAATCAAACTTGTACAGGCTATCTGCGAGTTTCATAAAAAGATAGCGTATAAAAGAATACTAAGACATGAGTTTGTGAACAATGATCCAATGATACAGAAATGTATATATTCAAATGGTACAACTGTAACAATCAACTTACATGATAATACTTACAGTTTTGGTTGCGAATTTTAAAAGACTATCCTATGATAGTTCAAAAGAATCGGAGGCGTAGTAAATGTTAACTATTTTAGATCATCCACTTATTAAGCATAAATTGACATATATGCGTAAAAAAGAAACAAGTACAAAGGATTTTAGAGAAAACTTAGATGAAATTGCAGAACTTATGGCATATGAAGTTTGTAGAGATCTTCCTTTAAAAGAAGTTCCTATTGAAACTCCAGTAGCTCCAGCAACAGGATATGAATTAAGTAAAGAAGTAATCATCGTTCCTATCTTACGTGCAGGTGTTGGTTTATTAGATGGAATTCGTGAACTTGTTCCAACTGCTAAGGTTGGTTTCATTGGTATGTATCGTGATGAAGAAACATTACAACCACATGAATATTTCGCAAAGTTTCCAAGTGGAATGGAAGATGCAATCGTTATGGTTGTAGATCCAATGCTCGCAACAGGTGGTAGTGCAATTGACGCTATCGAAGCTGTAAAGAAAAGAGGAGCTAAGAAGATTAAACTTGTTAACTTGGTTGGTGCTCCAGAAGGTGTAGAAGCAGTTCAAAAGGCACATCCAGATGTAGATATCTATTTAGCTGCATTAGATGAAAAGTTAAATGAGAATGGTTATATCGTACCAGGTCTAGGTGATGCTGGGGATAGAATCTTCGGTACTAAGTAATGGTTGGAATCATTAACTATTTGGTTCGAGCTTGTGTTTATATTTTGAGTTTTGTTGTAGTCTTTCAAGCAATGAAATGTATCAATTATGAGAAACTATTAAAACAGGGACATGTAGCACAAGCACAGATATTGTATTTCTTGATCGTTGCAGGACTTGCGTATCTAGTTGGATCATTTGTGATGGTATTTATTAATTAGTGGGACAATTTTGTTCCACTTTTTTTTGGAATTTCCATTTTTTCTGTGAATAGTATATTAGGGAGAAAAAAGAAAATGGAAGA
Source organism: Duodenibacillus sp. (assembly GCA_963600555.1). Lineage (GTDB taxonomy): Bacteria > Bacillota_I > Bacilli_A > Erysipelotrichales > Erysipelotrichaceae > Bulleidia. The sequence goes on along the minus strand of CAVCCE010000005.1, from coordinate 8,549 downwards.
AAAAGTATTAAAAGATTATATGCAGTTGAAAGCAGAGGTGTATGAAGGACTTGTTCCAAAAAGCATTGATAGTGCATTACTATCAGAAGTGAATTGGATTGGTAGAGGAAATTGTATGTCTGGAGAGGATGTTGGTATTCGAGTAGAAGTAGGAGATATTGTCTACATGGATTATGGACAGGCATACTTGAATGAAATGGGATATCAGCATTTTGGACTTGTTTTAGCAATCTGCGAAAAGAAAGCACTTGTTGTTCCTATGACAAGTAATGCGAAGACATATGCAAACGCATATGATCCTGAAGAGAATCCAAAAGGAAAGAAGAATCTATTTGGATTACCTGGAATCATTGATGGATTATGTAAGAAAAGTGTATTGTTTTTGAATGATATGAAGTTTGTAAATACTGCACGTATTATAGAAAAGAAAGCACATATTGATGTAAAGAGTGCAACATTTCGAAAAATACAATTAAGGATCATGATGATTTTGTTTGGAACAAAACAGATGTGATATGATTGTTGCATGCAAAAATTAGATGGTAAATGGTTGGTGGCAATTAGTGCTGGGAGTGATTCTATGGCACTTCTTTCTATGTGCTATGAATTAGGTATGGATATTATTGCTGCACATGTAAACTATCATTATCGTAAAGAAGCAGATGAAGAACAAAGATATGTTGAATCTTTATGCAAGGAAAGAAATATTCCACTATTGATCAAAGATGAACCATTTCAATATACAGGTAATTTTGAAGCTTGTGCAAGAGTTTGGAGATATGATTTCTTTATGGATTGTGTTAAGAAGTATGAGCTAAAAGGTGTACTTGTAGCGCATCATGAAGATGATCTATTAGAAACATATTTTATGCAGGAAGAAAAAGGAAGTATTCCTTCTTACTATGGTTTAAAAGAATCTATCATGTATAAAGGAATGTTGGTATATCGCCCATTGCTAGCTTATACAAAGAATGAATTGATTGAATATTGTAATCATAGAGATATTCGATTCTATACAGATATTACGAATATGGATGAATCATATACAAGAAATAGGATTCGTCATCAAGTAGTAGAAAAGATGAATCGATTTGAAAGAGACATGGTTCTTCAAGAAATTAAAAAGAAGAATGCGGTAGCACAAGAAAGAAAGTGCAGAGTGAATACATATATTAGAGATTCTAAAGTATCTTTTGAGTTGTATCGTTCTTTGCAGGATGATGATCGTATTCAGTTATTAAGATCATTGGTAGATGAACCATCTATATCATTAGCTTTCTTAAAAGAAATTGATTCTATTGTATTAAACAAGAATGATTTTATGATTTCATGTAAGAAGAAAAATATTGTAAGTGATGGGACATATTTCTTTATGCATGAAGAAGCCAAAGAATATTGTGATGTTTATTATTCAATAGATGAATTAAAGAATCAAAAGAAGAAATATTATTCTATTCAAGATGGTGAATGTGGTGTATACGCAATTAGTTTAAGAAATGGTGATTTTCCAATCTGTATTCGTAATGCAAGAGATGGTGATGAAATCAAGATGCGTTTTGGAATGAAGAACGTACATCGTTATTTCATTGACCGACATATTCCGCTTTATAGGAGAGAAACTTGGCCAGTCATAGAAAATAAAGAACATAAAGTGGTTTTTGTGAGTGGTTTAGGTTGTGACGTGCATCATTATACTGTAAACCCAACTTGCAATGTGATAGAATATACGCTATTGAAGGAGAATTGACCTATGTGGGAAAAGAGTGATATCAGAGAAGTACTAGTAACAGAAGAAGAAATCCAAGCCAAGGCAAAACAGATTGGTGAACAGATTACAAAGGATTACGAAGGTGAACAACCACTATTAGTAGGTTTATTGAGAGGATCTATTCCATTTATGGCAGATCTAATCAAGAATATCGATCTAGATATTCAATTTGATACAATGGATGTTAGTTCTTATGAAGGAACAGAATCTGTTGGTCAGATCCGTATCGTAAAGGATCTAGATACTGCAGTCAAAGGACTAGATATCATTCTTGTTGAAGATATCGTAGATACTGGAAAAACACTATATACGATCAAAGCTGAACTTCTACATAGAGGAGCAAAGTCTGTTAAGATCGCTACATTATTAAATAAATCCGCAAGAAGAGTCTTGGACATTGAAGCTGATTATATTGGATTTGAAGTTCCAGATGAATTCGTTGTAGGATATGGTATGGATTTTAATCAGAAGTATAGATGTTTACCATATATTGGTGTTCTCAAAAAAGAATGTTATGAAAAGTAAGATTGAGGAAAGTTGAATGCAGAAAAACAATAACAAGTTTCTAGGATGGCTTCCATATTTGATTGTTATGGTAGCGATGTTATCTTTGTTTGGAATGAATAGTTTTTCTTCTACACAAAGCGTTACATACAAAGCATTAGAAAACATCGTAGAAAACAAAGAAGTAACAGATGTATCATTAACGATTGGTACAAATACTACAGAAGTACATGGTGTCTATGTACAGGATAATGTACAAGTATCTTTTACAGGTACGATTCCATCTACATCTGATCAGATTGAAACTATATTGAATGAATTAGATGATGCAAATGTTACGGTCGTAGATGCGGATGCATCAAATACATTCGTAAATGTATTAATTAATTTAGTTCCATTTATTCTAATGGTTGGTCTAGCTGTTTGGATGATCAACAAGATGGGTGGATCACAGAGTGCAAATGGTAAAGCATTTGAGTTCTCTAAATCACGTGCAAGATTGGAAGGTAAAGTAAAAGTACGTTTCAATGATGTTGCAGGTTGTGAAGAAGAAAAACAAGAAATGGCAGAAATCATCGATTATCTGCGTTATCCAAAGAAGTTTGAAAAGATGGGGGCAAGAATTCCTAAGGGCATCTTACTAGCAGGTCATCCTGGTACTGGTAAGACGTTGTTAGCGAAAGCTGTGGCTGGTGAAGCTAATGTTCCTTTCTATTCTATTTCGGGTTCTGATTTCGTAGAAATGTTCGTTGGTGTAGGTGCGAGCCGTGTTCGTGATATGTTCAAGAAAGCAAAACAAACAGCACCTTGTATTATCTTTATTGATGAAATCGATGCGGTTGGTCGTCAAAGAGGTGCAGGTTTTGGTGGAGGTCACGATGAACGTGAACAGACATTGAACCAGTTACTTGTTGAAATGGATGGTATGGCAGAGAATACAGGTGTTGTAGTCATTGCCGCAACAAATAGACCTGATGTTCTTGACCCAGCTTTATTACGTGCAGGACGTTTTGATCGTCAAATTACAGTATCTCTTCCAGATCGTAAGGGTAGAGAAGCAATTCTTAAGGTACATGCAAGAAATAAACATTTCGCAAGTGATATCGATCTAGGTGCTTTAGCTAAGAGAACTCCTGGTTTCTCAGGTGCTGATTTAGAAAACGTATTGAATGAATCTGCAATCATGGCAGTTCGTCATAACGAAACAGAAATCACAATGGCTGATATCGATGAAGCTATTGATAGAGTTATGATGGGACCAGCTAAGGTCAGCAAGACATATGATGATAAGACAAAGAAGTTGGTTGCTTATCATGAATCTGGTCACGCTATCGTTGGATTATTCATGGATAATGCACAAGTCGTACAGAAAGTAACGATCATTCCTAGAGGTCAAGCTGGTGGTTATAACTTGATGACACCTAAGGAAGAAAAGATGATGAATACAAAGAATGATCTATTAGCTACGATTACTTCTTATATGGGAGGTAGAGTTGCTGAAGAATTGTTCTTTGATGATGTTACAACTGGAGCATCTAATGATATTGAACGTGCAACAAATATCGCAAAGGATATGGTTACACTTTATGGTATGAGTGATCTAGGACCTATTAAGTACAACTCAGGTAGTGAGAATGTATTCTTAGGTAGAGATTACAACCAACCTAATAATGTATCTGGTCAGGTTGCGTTTGAAATCGATCAGGAAGTAAGAAAGATCGTAAATGGTTGCCATGAAGAAGCTAAGAAGTTGATTCAGGCTCATGAACAGGAACTTACAAACATCGCAAATGCGTTAATGGAATATGAAACATTAACAGCTGAACAGATTCAAAGAGTTGTGAAGGGCGAAGATATTTCTGCTGATTTCGTAGAAACAAAAACAGAAGTAAAAGAACCTACAACTGAAGTTGAAGAAAAGAGTGAATAAGAGAAGTTCTTAAAGAACTTCTCTTTTTGAAAGAGTGGAATATGAAAGATAAGTGGTTAAGTATTATTGTTGGAGCGTTATTTGGAATATTGATGGCAGTACTTGTTTTATATTTGATGAGTAGTTGTTTATATGCGATATTCTCTATTGGATTTTGGATCAGTGTTGTTATTGTATGTGCATTACCACATTGTTTTTATACGGTAAAACATGATGGTTATCAACCTACGATATCTGTAATTATTATGGTGATCCTTTCTTATGTGATTACATTGTTGTATGGAAATGTAGTATCTAATGCTTCACAATACAGTAATATTATTTCAAATATCTTTCTGATTTCTACAGTTCTACATGTTTTATGTTTTGTTTCAATTCTAATACGTTTAATAATTAGCCATCAAGTTAACAATAAAATGAAGTAAAATAGATATATGATTAGTAAATTTGGAAAGTTGGTCGATGAAAAGGCACCGTGGCAAGAATATCCACGTATGCAGATGCAAAGAGATTCTTACTATAATCTAAATGGTGTTTGGGAATATCAGATAACAGAGAGAAAACAGAATCCAGAAGCAGGACAATGGAAAAAGATCATTGTCCCTTTTGCGTTGGGTAGTGAACTTTCCCAAGCAAAAGAATCTCTAGGTGTAGGAAAAGCTTTGTGGTATCGTAAACAATTTTCTTATAAACCAAATGTAATGCATACATATATCAACTTTGAAGCTGTGGATATGGAATGTACAGTATTTATGAATGGGTTAGAAGTTGGAACGCATAAAGGTGGATATACACCATTTACATTTGATGTAACAGAATATATCAAATATCAGAATAGCTTGATGGTACGTTGCGTAGATGATTCAAACTATGGGAAGTATGCTTATGGGAAACAAAAGATAGAACATGGTGGAATGTGGTATACACCTACTTCTGGAATCTGGGGAAGTGTCTGGATGGAAGATATCGCTGAACATGGAATTCATGATCTTAAGATTACACCTGATGTTGATGGATCATGTGTGCATATTTCTTTGGCTGGTAATTTTTCACAAGCATTGATTACTGTCGCAACAGAAGGTCATGTTGTTTATTCTGGCATTACAACGGATAAGACATATACGATACCTTTAGAACAGCCACATTTATGGTCTGTAGATGATCCATTCTTATATGATTTATATGTTCAAACAGAAGATGATGTGATTCGTTCTTATTTTGGCATGAGAAAGTATTCTTTAGAATATGATAGAAATGGAATCATGCGCTTTTGTTTGAATGATAAACCGTTGTTTTTTAGTGGTTTGTTAGATCAAGGTTATACAAGTGATGGAATGTATACATATCCTAGTAGAGAAGCTATTTTATATGAATTACAAAAAGTAAAAGATATGGGATTCAACATGTTAAGAAAACATGCAAAGATTGAAACAAGACGTTGGTATTATGAATGTGATAGACTTGGAATCTTAGTTATGCAGGATATGCCAAGTGGTGGATTTATTGAACAGGATAAACTAACAACAATGATCCTTCCAAATCTTGGTCTTACAAAGATGAGTGATACAAGTGAATCTCGTTTTGTTAGAAGTGATAAAGAATCACAACAAATCTATTATGAAGAATTGGATGAGATGTTAGATACTTTATACAATTGTACTTGTATCTTTTCTTGGGTATCATTCAATGAAGGATGGGGACAATTTAATTCTAAGGAAGTAACAGAACATATCAGAGAGTATGATCATACTAGACTAATTGATAGCGCGAGTGGTTGGCATGATAATGGAGCTGGAGATTTTAACAGTGTACATAATTATTTCTTTCCATATCAGACAAAGAAAGATAAGTATGGTAGAGCTTCTATATTGAGTGAGTTTGGTGGTTATTCTTTTTTGGAAAAGAGACATTCACTTACGAATAAGTTATATGGATATAAGAAGTTTGATGATAAGTTAAAATTAATGGAAGGTATTACGAAATTGTATGAAGAGAAGATCATTCGTAATATTCCTAAAGGATTATCTGGTTGTATTTATACTCAATTGAGTGATGTAGAAGATGAATGTAATGGAATTTTTACATTTGATAGAGAAGTTATCAAAGTTGATGAAAGAAAAATAAAGAAGATCAATGAAAGATGTATTAGGAGATTGAATAAATGAGAGATGAGATCGTAATTGCGGATGCGTTAGATGGACAAGTTAGAATACATGCGGCATGTACAACAAGACTAGTGGAAGAAGCTAGGATCCATCATCATTGTATGCCAACAAGTGCTGCAGCCTTAGGTAGAACGATGACTGCAACAGCTATCATGGCATCTGATTTGAAGAATGAAAAAGAAAAAATTACATCAGTATTAAATGGACATGGACCTGCAGGTACTGTATTAGCACAAGCAGATGGTGCAGGTAATGTGAGAGGATTTATTGGTGATCCTAATTTATATCTTGTTAGGGAAGATGGACATTTAGCTGTAGGACAAGCTGTTGGCACAAATGGTAATTTAACAGTAACTAGAGATATGGGATTGAAAGATACATTCTCTGGTGTATCAGCAATCCAATCTGGTGAAATTGGAGATGACTTTGCGTATTATTTTGCGATATCTGAACAGACACCTAGTGTTGTTGGAGTTGGCGTTTTAGTAAATCCAGATGGAACGATCAAAGCTGCAGGTGGCTTGATCTATCAGTTATTACCAAATGCAAGTGAAGAAGCAATTGAATATTGTGAAAAGGTGGCTGCTACACAAAAGCCAGTTTCTGAATTAATTGATAGTGATCTTTCTTTAGAAGAAATCATTCATACATATTTTGAAGATGCGAATATCTTAGATCATAGAGATGTAAGATGGCATTGTGATTGTTCGAAGGAACGTTTCTATGCAGGGCTAATGACACTTGCGGATAGTGACCTAGAAGAAATGATCAATGATGGGAAAGGTGCTGAATGTGTATGTCAATATTGTAATGAGGCATATAACTTTACAACAGAAGAGCTAAAGGAAATCTTAGAACATAAACATGTGGAAAATAGGTAATGTAGAAATTGAAAATCAGATCGTTGCGGCTCCACTTGCGGGAATATCAAAACCTGTATATCGTTCTTTGATGAGAGAGTATGGTGCAGGGCTTACGGTAAGTGAAATGATATCGGATAAGGCATTGCATTATGAAAATAAAAAAACATTTGATATGTGTAGAACATTACCAAATGAGCATCCTGTTTCTTTGCAATTATTTGGAAATGATCCTGAAACAATGGGGGAAGCAGCTAGATATTTAACGACACATACAGATTGTGACATTATTGATATCAATATGGGATGCCCAGTGAATAAAGTAATCAAAGCACATGCTGGAAGTTATTTGATGGCACATCCTAATGAAGCTTATGATGTCGTTAAAGCAGTTGTTGATAATACAAATCGTCCTGTTACAGTGAAAATGAGAGCTGGATGGGATCATGATCATATTAATTGTGTTGAGATAGCACAACTATGCGAAAAAGCGGGTGCTAAAGCAGTTGCGGTACATGGTAGAACGCGTGCGCAGATGTATACTGGTCAATCTGATCCAAAGTATATCAAAATGGTAAAAGAAGCTGTGCGTATCCCAGTTATTGGAAATGGTGATATTAAAAGTGCGCAAGATGCATTAGATATGTTAGCTTATACAAAATGTGATGCCATCATGGTTGGAAGAGCTTTGATTGGGAAACCATATTTAATCAAAGAAATCAAAAATGCAATGGATGGGAAAGAGATACAAGAAGTATCATTCCTAGAACGTCTTGATCTATGTAAAGAGTACGCAAGAAGATTGTGTGAAGATGAAACAGAATATACAGGTATTCGAGAGATTCGTGGTATCGCACCTATGTATCTAACAGGGATGCCACATGCTTCTCATTATAAAAACGCAATCACACAAGTTACTTCATTAGAAGACTTTAATAAGATCATAGAAGAATATAAAGAAAAGATATGTGAATAGACAAATTGAAAAGATGCTAGAGGGGTCAAGCATCTTTTCTTTTGGGGTTAGTTTTGGGAATGATGTGTATCAGATATCTCTATCTGACAGTTAATAATATACAGATGAAATATGTTTAAATAATGTTATATATGTGAAGGTTTTCTGAACAATTTATTTTTGTGTAAAACAATAGAAAAGACACCGAGGGGGTGGTGTCTTTTCATTTGGGGTTAGTTTGGGAATGATGTGTATCAGATATCTCTATCTGACGATTATTAATATACATTTTATTTGTGTTTGAAATGTGGAACAAATGTGAAGAATTTCTGAACATTGAAAAATAAAAAAGAAGTAACTTTTCCAG
>CAVCCE010000004.1:0-17462 GCA_963600555.1 Duodenibacillus sp. | reverse complement strand
TACCTTCATATCTGCACCAAAGATACCTTCTTCTACACAAAAGCCTAATTTTCTAAGATATTCATTAAAATATAGATATAAAGGTTCCGCAATCACTGGTTTACCAGCGCCTGTAAATGAGGGTCTATTTCCCTTATGACAATCAGCATATAGTGTAAATTGAGAAATCGATAATATTGATCCGTCTACTTGGGATAAATTCAAATTCATCTTATCTTCTTCATCTGTAAAGATTCTTAATTTAGATACCTTATCAGCCATTTTTTCAACAACTTCCTTTGTATCTTCATCCTTGATTCCAACAAGGATCATAAAACCTTTATCTATTTTTCCATGAATATTTCCATCAATCGTTACAGAAGCATGTTTCACTCTTTGTATTACTAATTTCATAACAAAGATTTTATAACAAGATGCTTATTTTTTCAGTGTTATTTGTGATAGAAAAGTGAAAATTGTCATATGAAAACGCTTACAATTTGTGATTGGGATGTGAAATCCTTTTGAAATTTGAATGTACCTTAATAATTTGTTAACATTTTAGTATGCTAAAAAATACAAAAATGAAAAAAACATTTAGATTCATCTTGCCTATATTAGCGGCGGGAGCTCTTGTAGCAGCTTCTGTCAACACTGATGTAAAGGCAGATGATCCAGTAAAAGGAACACTTCCTGTTTACAATATAGAAATTGGTGATACAAACGTAGCTTCAACACTAAAAGCAGATGTTATCAATGATAGATGCAATATTGATGATATGTTGAATATCGAAGATATCAATATCGATCTATCTAGTGTAGATATCTCTGGTTTAGATTCTTCTAAAGCAGGCATTCAAAGAGTTACATTAAAAGTAAACCTAGTCTATAACAATAACACGACAGATTCCGTTGGATATTCCTTCACACAAGAAGCGGCAGTAAACATGAAAGTAGTTTCCGCCCCACAACTAAAACTGAAGGCAAATGAAGTAACAGTAAACAATGGTGATACATTCAATCCAGAGAGTTATATTTCATACATTAATGATGATTCTGGTGAATTACCTGCATTAAAGGTTGATACTCAAAATCTTGATATGAATGTAGATGGACAATATGTCGTTATATTCAACGCTATTGATTTACAAGGAAATACAACAACACAGTATTTAACTGTAAATGTTGTGACCCCTCAAGAAGTATTAGACGCACAAGCCGCAGCTGAAGCAGAAGCTCAAGCTCAAGCTGAAGCCGAAGCACAGGCTCAAGCTGAAGCTGAAGAACAAGCTAGATTAGCTGCTCTAGGTGAAAGTGGTGATAGCACAAGCACTTCTAACTTAGGCTATACATCTGGTGGTTCAAATCCATATGCTGGTGGCTGGTCAAATTGTACTTATGGTGCATGGCAAGCACTCTATAACGCAAGAGGTATTTCTTTACCAAACTTAGGTAATGCTTCAGAATGGTATTCAAATGCTGCTGCATACGGCTATTCAGTTAGTTCAACACCAACAGTTGGTGGTATCGCAGTTTATAGCGGACATGTTGCTTATGTTGATGGCGTAGATGGTGATATGGTTCATATCGTCGAAGGTGGATTCTCAGGTCACTACAACGAACGTTGGGTATCTGTTAATGGTACTGGTACAAAATCAACAATTGGTTACATTAACGTATAAAAACAAAAGAACGGGATATCCGTTCTTTTTTATATTATTGATATGATCCATCCTACTAAAACACCTACAACAATAAATGTATAGATTCCTCTTAAAAAAGAATTTACGTGTTTTGTAGGGTCTTGGTATTCCTCTTTGTTTGGAACGTAAGTAAAACGAATCCTTTCTGTATTTCTCCACTACAGTAAATCGATTACTACTAGATCAAATAGATTTAGGGTTTCTCCTAATATGATAAAGAAAATAATACATTCCATATTACTATCAAAACCTATCGTATATTTCATCACTATTCCAATAATTAAAAATGCAATTGTAAACAACAATACATTCCCAACAAATATCTGAATTAAAGTTGGATCTTTTGGAATATCATTTATCAATATTGGATCCTTTTTTACCTTTTCTTTTACTTTATCTGGATAAGAACGAAATCCTAAAAGATTCTTTTTATCCGTACCTGTATTTAAATAACACATAAACCAATATACAAAACAAAATACAATAACAATAATACTTTTCTCTAACATAGTTAACCTCCTAAAAAAAGAAGAAAGATCTAACCTTTCTTCTTCGTTGCTTTCAATATAAATAAGATTACAAATAAAACTAATACGATAATACTAATAATATTAATGACTGTTCCAAACATAATTACTCAATAGCTCTATATTGCGTCCACTTTCCACTCTTATATCTTATCGCAAAGAATACGATACGTACAACCCAGTCGATATACATTGCGATACGAGTACCAACAACACCCATTCCCATAACAGTTCCTAACATATAAGCACCAAACACTCTAGCTGCAAACATAGATGCTACACCAACATACATCGTATATTTTGCATCTCCTGCTGCTCTTAAACAAGTAGGAAGAACAAACGCCAAGGCGTGGAATAACGCTACTGCTAAACATTCCATGCCTAATATCGTTTCTGCAATGGATAATGTTTCTCCCTTTAATGTATATAGCGCCAATGCATATGGAGAGACAAGATATAGAATGATATTATTCACTACTGCCATGATCATAGACATGATCAACATCTTACGAATATAATACTTTGCTTGATCATAGTCATTGGCACCTACACATTGACCTACGACAGTAACAACTGCTAACTGCATTGCCATTTCAGTTGTATAACACAATACACACAATGAATTCGTTACACCATTTGCGGCAATCTGCATTGTTCCATAAGTCGCAACAAATGTTGATACAATTACTTTTCCAAGTTGGAATAGGCCATTTTCTACACCATTTGGAATCGCAATTGATAAGATTCTACCAACGATATCTTTCTTCCAAGTCAAGATATCTTTCCAAACAACACTGATTGGTGCCTCTGAATCAAAACACAATACTAACATTACAATAGCCGCAACCACTCTACTCGCAAGTGTTGGCCAAGCAACACCAGCAGCACCCATTCCTAATAAATATACACAAATGAAATTTCCTACAACATTAATGATATTCATTAAAATAGAAACTTTCATAGTTATATTTGTACGGTTCATACTTCTATATAAAGCCGCAGAACTGTTATATACACCTAAGAATGGGAAAGATAGCGCTGTGATCCAAAAGTATACCTTCGCACTTTCCATAACATCAGCATCTACGCTTCCATACAGGAAGTTTAAGATAACGCTATGTAGTGCTACACAAAGGACTCCAAACGCCAATGAAATAATAAAACTGATCATGATCAATTGTGAAGCAGATAGTTTTGTGTTTTCTTCATCTTGGTTTCCTAGATACTGTGTTACGATAACAGATCCACCACCAGCAATCGCTGTTAATATAGCGATAATTAGGTTATTGACATCATTAACGATAGAAACCCCAGAAATGGCCGCTTCACCTGCTGCAGATACCATGATCGTATCTGCCATACCAACTAACATAACTAGTAACTGTTCTACTAGTAAAGGAAGAATCAATCTTCTTAACTGTGCATTTGTAAACATCTTATTTTTCATGGGATTATGTTAGTACTCAGTTAAAAAATTGTAAAGAAATTTAATCTTTTAAAATTCGATCCTGTTGACGAAAAATAACCTTCCAAGATAGAATGACATTCACAAACAGTGAGGTTATTATGACAGATCAGGAATTAAGTGAAAAGTTACTGGAGCTTTTAGGTGGAAAAGAAAATATCATATCTAATTTTTGTTGTATGACACGCTTACGTGTATGTGTGAAAAATCTAAACAACGTAAATATTTCTGCAATCAAGGATTTAGAAGATGTACTTGGAGTTGTAGAAAATGATACATTACAAATCGTATTAGGTCCCGGAAAGGCAACTAAAGTATTAGATGAATTTTCAAAGCTCACGGGAATAGTCCCTGGTTCTAACAATAATGACAATAACATATCTTCAAAAAATTCTAACGGTAAAACAAATCCTATATGGAGCATCCTAAAAAGAACTTCAAATGCTTTTATCACACTTATGCCAGGAACTGTTGCGGCTGGTTTCATTATTGGTCTTACGAATGTAATTAATGTGGCCACTAACAATGCTTTTGCGAATGTCTGGTGGTATCAAGCAATCTATTCTATGGGATGGGTAATATCCACTTACTTTCCAATCCTTGTTGGATATACCGTCGCAAAAGAATTTGGAGGCACTGGTGTTTTAGGAGCCATTGCTGGAATGATGTGTATCTACAATTCTGAAATGCCATTGTTATCTACTGATTCTGCTATTTTATTACCATTTACAAATCTTCAATATGACCCATCATCCGGTGGACTTGTCGCCACTATAATCACTGCAGCATTCTTTGCAATTATCGAACGACAAATACGAAAACATATGCCTAATATTTTAGATACATTTCTATCACCTCTTCTTGTATTAATTATTGAATCCTTTGCGCTTACTTTAATTATTCAACCAGTTGGGGCATTTCTTACAAAAGGTATTTATAGTGTACTTTCATTTATATATGATCAATTAGGAATCGTAGGCGGATATTTATTGTCTGCAGAACATTTAGCTTTAGTATCCGTAGGACTTCATCACGCCCTAACACCGATTCATTCAATGTTAAACGACCCTAATGGTGCAACAAATGGCATTAACTATTTATTGCCTATTCTCATGATGGCTGGCGGAGGACAAGTTGGTGCAGGCATCGCTTTATATCTAAAATGCAAAAATAAAAAGCTTAGAAAACTGTTAATAAATTCAATTCCAGTTGGAATCTTAGGCATCGGTGAACCACTCATGTACTCTGTTACACTTCCTCTTATCCGTCCTTTCATTACAGCTTCTTTAGGTGCTGGATTTGGTGGAGCACTAGCAAGTTTCTTACATATTGGATCTATTTCTCAGGGAATTTCAGGACTGTTAGGAGTGTTAATAATAGTTCCTGAAAAACAAATCTCTTTCTTATTATGTATGTTAGTTGCTTATGGAGCAGGATTTATCTTGACATGGTTCTTTGGAATCGATGAACAACGGATTAATGAATTTTATCGTTAAAAAAGACTTTGAAATTTCTCAAAGTCTTTCTTTTCTTATTACTTTCTTGATATTCTTAATAATCTCAAAGAATTTAATACACACAACATCGCTACACCAGTATCAGCGAAAATTGCCCACCACATATTTGCGATACCCAACGCTCCAAAAATCAACGTTAATACTTTGATTGTAATGGCAACATAGATATTTTCGTTTGCGATAAACAAGATTCTCTTGCTAGCTGAGATAGCTAATGAGATCTTACTAGGAGAATCATCCATCAATACGACATCTGCGGCTTCAATAGCAGCATCACTACCTAGTGCTCCCATCGCAATACCTACATCCGCAAGTGTAATAACAGGAGCATCATTTACACCATCACCAACAAAGGCAGTCATACCTTCCTTCATGACATTCTTAACTACGTTGACCTTATCTTCTGGCATACAACCGCCAACTGCTTGATCAACATGAAGCTTGTTACCAATTTCGTTTGTAATTTCTTGATTATCACCTGAAACGATAATACATTTCTTACCTTCTTTTTGTAGTTCTTGAATAGCTTCAATAGAGTCTGATTTTAATTGATCTCTTAATATGAGACAACCTTCGTATTTTCCATTCTTCGCTACATAGACCAAAGTGCCTGTAGAAGTTTCTGGTTCGCATAAAATTCCTTTATCTTGCATTAACTTATAGTTACCAGCTAACACTTCAATACCATCCACCTTAACAGATAATCCTCTACCAGCGATTTCTTCTACATCCGTAATTAAATCATCTGTAATATCTTTCTTACATGCACTCTTGATGCCTTGTGCAATAGGATGATTAGAAAAATGTTCTGCACACGCTGCATCATAAATCAACGTTTCTTTATCTGTGTTTCCTAAGACCTCTTCAACCGCAAATTCACCAGAAGTCAATGTGCCAGTCTTATCCATAACGACTTGTTTAACTTTCGCTAAAGAATCAATGATATTCGCTCCCTTTACAAGAACACCTCTAGAGGACAAACCACCAATGCCTGCAAAGAAAGATAGTGGGATAGAAATAACAAGTGCACATGGACAAGAAATAACTAAGAATGTACAAGCTCTACGGATACCTTCATTAAAGTCACCCATGAATATACCAACAAAGATAGCTACAGCAATTGCTAAAAAAACTACGATTGGTGTGTAATACTTAGAAAATTTTGTAATGAATTTTTCGTGTTGTGCTTTATTAGAATCATTATTTTCTACAAGATCCAAGATCTTAGCTACAGTTGATTCTCCATATTCTTTTGTGACCTTAATTTCTAATACACCTGTTTCATTTACAGATCCAGAGATAACTTCATCACCTTCATCAACATCTCTTAGCTTGCTTTCACCTGTTAAACTAGCAGTATCCAATGAAGAAGACCCCATCACGACAATGCCATCTAATGGAACTCTTTCACCAGGTTTCACGCGAATGATTTCATCAATTGTTACTTCATCTGGATCAACTTTAATGAAATCTCCATCGCGTTCAACCATTGCGTAATCTGGTCTGATATCCATCAATTCACCGATAGATTTTCTACTTCTTCTAACCGCAAGATCCTGGAAGTATTCGCCAATTTGATAGAACAACATAACACCAGCAGCTTCTTTCCATTCTTTTTGATAAATAGCAGCTAATGTTGCGATAGCCATAAGGAAGTGCTCATCAAACAACTGTCCTCTTCCTACACCTCTAACTGCTTTCAATAAAACGTCATAACCCAAAATCAAATAAGCAGCTAATGATACTACAATTTGAATTACACCTGTTGTAAAGAGAGAACATACAAATAGCACTGCACCTACTACCATTCTTGTTAACATAACTTTATCATTTGTATCTTCTTCCTGTGGTTTTTTATTTTCTTTTACATATTCTGAAAATTCAACTTCTGGTTCTGCTTTAGAAATCATTTCTTTCATTTCTGATGCAATACGAGATTTATCTTTTGGGTCACATCTCACAATCAATACTTGATTCATGAAATCTACTTCACAACTCTTTACACCTTCAATATTCTCAGTTTCTTCTGCAAGCTCATTTGCACAATCAGCACAATCGATGTTCTTGATATTAAATTTATATGTCTTTTCTTTCTCAGTAGAAACTTTCTTAATGATTGGATTCTCTTGATCATCTTCTATGATTTTGCGCATCTTCATTTCAACGCTACTCATTACAGTGGGATCAACATCATAATCAAGATGGGAATGAATACCGAATTCCAAAACACAGTTAGATACCCCATCCAACTTTTCAATTTCTTCTTCTAGTTCCTTGGCACAATTTGCACAATCAATTCCATCCACAACAAATGATTGATGCTTCAATTTCTTCTCATCCATTTTTGTAATAACTGGATTCTCTTGATCATCTTCTATGATCTTTCTCATTTGTTCTTCAACAATATGATTCTTATCCGTTTCAACATCATATTTTAAATGGGAATGAATGCCAAACTCTAATGTACAATTGGATACACCATGTAATTTACCAATCTCTTCTTCTAGTTCCTTAGCACAGTTTGCGCAATCGATACCATCAATATTAAATTCCACATGTTTCGTATGATGATGTTCATGATGGTGATGGTGATGCTCATGACCACAATTGCATTCCTCATGCTCGTGGTGATGGTGGTCGTGACCACACTCACATGTATGTTCTTCATCATGGTAATGGTGTTCATGACAACAACATTCTTTATCATGATGTTCTTCAATACGTGTAATGACTGGATTTTCCTGATCATCTTCTATGATCTTTCTCATTTGTTTTTCAATTTCTACTTCATCATTTCCTTCATAGTCATAGGATAAAAAAGAAGGTGTACCAAACTCTAGTTTACAATTAGAAATTCCTTCTAATTTGCTGATTTCCTCTTCGAGTTCTTTTGCACAATGCTTACAATCAATACCTTCTACTTTAAAATTAAAAGATTTCATAGTATTCCTCCATAACAATTGAATGACTGTTCAATTGTTCTTGTGAGAACATAATATTCCTGTATATGCACTTCGTCAATACAAATTCAAAAAAAACTGTTACAATTAAATATATGATTAAGACAAACTGGCATACACACACAAAAAGATGCGGACACGCAATCGGCGAAGATGAAGACTATGTCAAAGCAGCTATTGAAGGAGGGCTGAAGACTTTAGGATTCTCTGATCATGCAGCATACAATACACCATTTCCTACTGAAAGAATGGATAAAGAACAAGTAGAAGGTTATTTAAGTTCTATTCGTTCTTTAAAAGAAAAATATAAAGATCAAATAGATATTTATGTTGGAATGGAAGTGGAATGTTATAAATCTGAATGGGATACATTATCAGAGTATAGAAAAGAATTAGATTATTGTATCTTAGGGCAACATAACTTAGATATTGATCTAATGAGTTCTTATGGTCTTGATACTCCTCAACAATTATCAATGTATGTAGATCGATTAGAATATGCATGTGAACATGCATTATGTGATTATATTGCACATCCTGATGTATGTTTATATTCTTATCCATACATGGATGAAAGTGTTAAGAAGATTGCTGAGAGGATTGCTGATATTTCTTTAAAATACAACATGCCATTAGAATTAAATACTGGTAGTGGTGTTCACAATGGAATGAAGAACTATCCTGATGGTATGAGATATGCATATCCTACAAGAATTTTCTTTGAAACTTTTGCTGAAAAGAAATGTCCAATCATTATTGGTCTAGATGTGCATAATCCAGAACTCTTTAAAACAGATATAGATTTAAACAAAGCATTATCTGTAGTTGAAGGATTAGATATCAATTGGCTTACAGACTTCGATCTTGCCTCTGCCGCAAAAGAAAGAAAAAAATTATTTTATTAAACAACAAAGGATCCTATCAGCTGATAAGATCCTTTTATATTCCACTACAATTTATGAATCATATATTCTTGTATATCAATCACTTTATCTTTATCACCTATTCTTTTGTAGTGATTTAGTATCAACTCTAAATAGATATCGTAGAACCTAAAATTCTCATCGTTTTTTAATTTATTTTCTAGCTTTTTTGAGGTGCTTTCAAATTTCTGATCATCATCCTTCATGTCAGATTCTAATAATTCTAACAATTGATTCAAATAACTATCTATAGGTCGATTCATTAATATTGTTTCAATTTCTTTCATTGCTTCTTCTTTTCTGCCTAAAAAATAATATGCGGTAGGAGTGCATGCTTTTAAAAGATAAGATGTATTACCTAATTCTTTAGATTGAGTTATATATTCCAAAGCATTTTCGTATTCTTCAGCCTTCATAGATTTCCATATCAAGCTATTAAGGATCAAAACTTTAAATTCTTTTTCTTCATGCTCCAAGTTATCTAAAAGCTTCTTATAAATTTCTTCTGCTTCATCATATCTATTTAAAAGTACTAAACCGCTAGCAATACAAATACTAATGTGTTGTACTCTTCTGAAGTAAAGCGTATCTCGAAAAATCATTCTTGCCTTTTCAGCATATCTATATGAAGAAAAACCATCATTCAAATAAAAATATACAACTGCCATTCTATGATAAATAACACCTAAAAAGTTTAAATTATTGATTCCAGTATATAATCCCTCTGCCTCTTTTAAATACTTTAAACTTTCAACAAATTGATAATGGTATTGATAATAAAAAGATTTCATCGTTATGAAAAAAAGTTGTTCTTTTACATCAAATACATCTTTATAATATTCTTCTAATAATTCAATCAATTCTTTTGATTTTTTTAGATCTTTTTTCACTTCAACTTCATAGTAAAGTTCTATTAATAAATAATGAAAAACAGCCAATGAATATTTACATGATGAAAAGCACAAAAAATATGAATCTAATATTGATTGTATTTTTGATTGATTCATTGAGAGATGAGCTTCTACTAACTTTAACAAGATTTGCTTAGATTTATCAAGTAATGAATCATCATTAATAAATGTAATATCAACTAATTTAGCGACCTTTAATAAAATATCTAGCGAAATATTAGTATCTCCATTTTCAATCTTGCTTAAATAACCTTTGTTTATATTTAATACTTCGCCAACAAAAGACATCGATAGATTTTCTTCTTTTCGAATATATTTAATATAAGATCCTATTATCTTTCTATTTCTTTTAATCTTATTATCTAGCATAATTATTCCTTTTGATTTATTCAATTATTTCATAGTTACAGCTAAAACTCAAAAAGGACTTTGAAAGTCAACAAAGTCCCTTTCTCTTCAAACTGGATTTTCTACTAGATATCTAGTTCCTTGTACAGGATTTTGACACTCACAGCACTACTATGTAGTGCCACCCCAAAAGTTAGACCATCTTTTGGTAACCATTTTATTTTCCTATTCTTTATGCCTATTCAATAAAATTTCCATCTTCATCAATAAGAATATACTCATTAGATTCTTTTATTAAAAGGATTTCTTTTTTTACTTCATCAATTAGAACAATACCTTTTCTTCCATCCACAGTTGTTTCATAAAGATACATAATTGTTCTTTCTGTTTTCAGTGAAGCCAGTGTATTACTGATTTTTTCATATTTTCCAAATTCTCTAATAGATTCACTTTCCGATTTATACGTTAAATAAAATCCATAATTTGAGCCTTCAGGAGGAAGTGATAAATTATATCTTCCATCTTCACTCACATAAATTCCTGGTTTACTTAGTAAGCTCTCTTGTGTTATCGTTGGAAAATATCTTCCAACCGAAAAACTAAATAAAGATAGCAAAAGCAAAAATATTACATATGAAAATTTCCTGAAATGTATTTTCATTTTTATACAGCTCTTATAGTAAAAGCTCGAGCGCAAGGAACTGATACATGTTCATAATATGAGAAAGTTTTGTCACCACTATATTTATTAACTTTATAAACTGCATATCTTGTTACAGAATACTTTCTCGCAACATACAATTTTACATATTTTCCTACTTGTGATGAAGTGATTCCCACATAAACTCCGCCACTAGTTATATTACCAGGTTGATATGCCAACGAAACAGATGCAATAGTCCCACCTATTGTCAAGGATACACTATATGATCCGTTAGTTTGGGAACTATCTGCCCAATAAAATCCTGAATTGGCAGAGCTGAATTTAGTTCCTCCAGAAGGTTGGGAAAAAGCTTCTTTATAAGCACTTAATCCAGTGGTTGTTGAACCTAATCTAACTAATTCTGTAGTATAATCTCCCGTTGTCCTACCTTCCTTCATGTTATAACTTTCTTCATATTCTTCTAGATATTTTTCAATATCCTCATTTGAAATAGTTGTAATAATTGATGGCTCTTCAATTTTCTCATTAGCTAAGACCGGTGTTAAGTTAATAAACATTCCCATAGTCAATAAAATATAATATATTTTCTTCATAGTTAATCCTTTCTTTTTTCATTATTTAGAATTACATAATCAATTCATGCAAAAAAACAATTATATTATCTCCGTTCTTATACCTTGCGACATTCATAAAAATTATCTTCCTTTTTCTTTGTTAATTTCATTTTATAGAAAACATGGTTATATTCAAGCCCACTATTTTTGGTAACTCTTTGCTCTCTACTCTATTTTCATTCAAAAAATAAAGAACCTTATCAAACGATAAGATTCTTTAATTTATTTTATTATTCTAACTCAAATGCTCCAGTGTATAACTGATAATACTGTCCCTTCTTTTCGAGAAGTTCTTCATGGGTGCCTCTTTCAATGATATGACCATGATCTAATACAATAATGACATTAGAATTCTTAACAGTAGATAATCTATGTGCGATAACAAATACTGTTCTACCGTTCATTAATGCATCCATACCTTCTTGAACGATTTGTTCTGTACGTGTATCAATAGATGAAGTAGCCTCATCCATGATCATAACTGGAGGATCCGCAACAGCAGCTCTTGCGATAGCTAGTAACTGACATTGTCCTTGTGATAAGGAAGATCCATCACCACTTAACATTGTGTTATATCCTTCTGGTAATAATTTAATGAATGAATGTGCTCCAGCAAGTTTAGCTGCCGCAATACATTCTTCATCGGTAGCATCTAATCTACCATAGCGGATATTCTCCATTACTGTTCCAGTAAATAAAACTGTGTCTTGTAAGATGATTCCTAAAGATTTACGTAATGAAGATTTCTTGATTTTGTTGATGTTGATACCATCATATCTGATTTTACCATCAGCGATATCATAAAATCTATTAATCAAGTTTGTAATCGTTGTTTTACCTGCACCGGTAGCACCTACAAAAGCAATCTTTTGACCTGGTTTTCCATACAATGTAACGTTATGCAAAACGACCTTATCAGGATTATAAGCAAAGTCTACATCATCAAACTGAATATCACCCTTTAGTGGAACATAAGTAATCGTTCCTTCTGCACGATGTGGATGTTTCCAAGCCCATTTACCTGTAGGAACATCGCTTTCTGTAATGACACCATCTTTTTCATTTGCATATACCAATTCAACATAACCATCATCTTTTTCTGGTTCTTCATCTAATAATGCAAAGATTCTTGCGGCACCTGCTAGACCCATGATAGTAGAGTTGATTTGTGGGGAAATCTGTTGGATGGAACCTGAGAATTGTCTGCACATTCCTAAGAATGGAACAATGACTGCAATAGAGAATGGTAAACCTGAAAGTGATAGGTTATTAACATGCATTTCCATGAATAGGCCACCTATTACAGCTACCATAACGTAAATAATATAGTTAATATTATTTAAGATAGGCATTAATGTATTGGAATATTTATTTGCAGCATATGCAGCGTCAAATAATTCATTATTTACTTTATCAAATTCTTCTTCTGTTAATTCTTCGTGGTTGAATACTTTGACAACTTTCTGTCCATTGATCATTTCTTCAACGACACCTTCCGTTTTACCAACACATTTTTGTTGTGCCATAAAGTACTTAGCACTCTTACCACCAATTACTCTAGTAATTGTAATCGTAATAATTGAACCAGCTACAATAACAAGTCCCATATAGATACTGTAATACATCATAATGCATAGAATCGTTACAATTGTAATCAAGGAAATGAGTAATTGAGGAAATGATTGAGAAATCATTTGTCTCATTGCTTCAACATCATTTGTATAGTGTGACATGATATCTCCATGTTGATGTGTATCAAAGTAACGAATTGGTAATGATTCCATATGTTCAAACATTTCATCTCTTACTTTCTTTAAGAAACCTTGTGTAAAAATAGCCATCAACTGATTATAAGTAAATGAAATGAATAATGCGATTGCATACATGCATGCTAATATCAAAACATAATGCATGACTTGTGGTTTTGTATCAGCCCAAGAAATGTTGTTATTCCAAGAATTTTCTAACACAGATACCACATTTTGTTGAAAGATAGAAGGTAATGAACTTAGTACTGCATTCAACACAATGAATAAAAGAATCAAAGGAAGCATCTTAGGAAAAAAGGAGAACATCATCTTCATCAATCTTTTTAAAGTGATTAATTGATTTTCAGTTCTGTTTTTCATGCGAGCACCTCCTTTTCTTCAATCGTTTCTGTACCTTGTTTGTTCTGAGATAGATATACTTCACGATAAATCTTATTTGTCTTTAACAATTCATCTGATGTACCAATCTGATCAATATGTCCACCATCCATAACAATGATCCTATCCGCATCTTCTACAGAAGAAGTACGTTGAGCGATAATGATTTTTGTTGTTTCAGGAATATATTCTTTCATAGCTTTACGAATCAAAGCATCTGTTTTTGTATCTACAGCACTTGTGGAGTCATCCATAATCAAGATCTTAGGTTTCTTTAATAACGCTCTAGCAATACATAGTCTTTGTTTTTGTCCACCAGATACGTTTGTACCACCTTGTTCAATCCAAGTGTCATATCCTTGAGGAAACTGATCAATAAATTCATCAGCACAAGCCAAATGGCATACATGTTTCACTTCATCCATTGTTGCATCTTTATCACCCCAACGAATATTATCAGCAATCGTTCCAGAGAAAAGAACATTTTTCTGTAATACCATTGCAACAGAATCTCTCAAAGTTACAAGATCATAATCTTTAACATCTTCTCCACCTACTTTTACATCACCTTCACTAACATCATATAGTCTAGGAATCAGCTGAACTAAAGAAGATTTAGAAGAACCTGTTCCACCAATGATACCAATTGTTTCTCCACTCTTAATATGTAGATCAATATGTTCTAGAACTGGTATCTCAGCATCATCTGTATATTTGAAACTAACATCATCAAAATCGATAGAACCATCTTTAATTTCACTAATAGCGTTTTCTTTAGATGTAATCGTACTCTTTTCTTTTAATACTTCTGTAATTCTTTGTGCACTTTCTTCAGAAAAAGTAATCATAACAAAAATCATAGATAGCATCATCAAAGAAGTTAAAATTTGGAATGAATATGTCAATAGCGTTGAAAATTGACCAATATCTAATGTTTGTTGATTAATAATATGTTCAGAACCAACAGATAATACAAATAACATAACTCCATACATGCAAACCTGCATAATAGGGTTATTAAAAGCTAAGATTCTTTCAGCCTTCGTAAAGATCTTTCGAATATCTTCAGAAGCATTAGCAAACTTCTCATTTTCATATTGTTCACGTACATAAGATTTTACAACGCGAATTCCCTTTACGTTTTCTTCGACAGATTCATTTAAAGCATCATATTTAGGAAAACCATTTCTAAAGATAGGCATTGTTATCTTTGCGATAGCGAATAACGCAATTCCTAAAATAGGAATAACAATCAAGAATACTAGTGCCATACTACCACCCATGTAATATGCCATAAAGAAAGAGAATACTAAATTTAGTGGTGCTCTAACAGCAGTACGAATGATCATCATAAATGCCATCTGTACATTTTGAATATCAGTCGTTAAACGTGTAACCAAAGATGCATTTGAAAAATGATCAATATTTGTAAAAGAGAACTTTTGGATATTATAAAAAGCATCATGTCTTAAATTCTTAGAAAATCCACAACTTGCCTTAGAACAAGTGATACCTGCCATATATCCACATATCAACGCAATAATAGAGAAGGCAATCAATTTCCAACCATAGCTTAAAATTACGTCTACTCCTGCCCCAGCTCTGATTTCATTCACCAATAACGCAATTACATACGGAATCAAAGCTTCCATCAATACTTCGCCAATGACGTAGATTGGTGTTAAAATTGTATCTTTTTTATATTCGCGAATACTTTTCGCTAATTCTTTTATCATTTTTCATACCTCCAAAACAAACTTGATAGAATAAGTTACCATGATTTTTTTGAAATGTAAACACAATTGTATCCAAACAAAAATGAAGTCATATGACCTCACTTTTGTAATATGTTTAAAATTTGTTCTGCAACACCTTGTGCATCTAATTTATATTCTTGAAGTAATGTCTTCCAATCAGCACTTTGTCCAAATCCCTTCATTCCTAATCTATGAATCCTTTTTGGGCAATTATCAGCGGCAACTTCACAAATCATTGATCCTAGACCACCAGTGATTGAATGTTCTTCAACCGTGAAAATTTCATCATTTTCACTCAAAATTTTTGTGATACCTTCTTCATCTGTAGGCTTAATAGCACAGACATCAATAATTGTTGGATCAATTCCGTTCTCTTTTAATATCTCTAACGCACCTAATGAAGATTGGACCATCAATCCAGTTGCGAATACAGCAATCTTTGAAGTACCTTCATGAATAACATTGATCTTTGTTACATCAAATTTCTTATTTTCATCAAAGACATCTTCGACTTTGCTTCTACCTAATCTTACATAACAAGGATTTGTTGTAGTAGCTACATAATCAATGACAGCTTTTGTTTCCCATTGATCACATGGAGCATAGACTTCTAATCCAGTAATATCTCTCATGATAGCTATATCTTCAATAGCTTGATGTGTAACTCCATCTTCTCCTACTGTAATACCAGAATGTGAACCCACGATTTTTACATTTAGGTGCGGATAAGCAACGCTATTTCTAATTTGTTCCCAAACTCTTCCTGTACAGAACATTGCAAAGGATGAAGCAAATGGAATATAACCACTTGCTGCTAAACCAGCTGATACACCAACCATGTTTGCTTCAGCAATTCCCATATCAAAGAATCTTTCAGGACATACTGCACCAGCTTTTGCACTATTTGTAGATCCAGCTAGGTCTGCATCTAAAACTACGATTTTTGGATTTTCTTGAATAAGCTTTGAAATCTCTTCACCATAAGCTTCACGTGTTGCTTTAGACATTTTATTCTCCCTCCAGGTCTTTTAATGCGACTTTAGTTAATTCAGCATCAGGTGCTTTTCCATGCCATCCTGCTTGATTTTCCATGAAGGAAACACCTTTACCTTTAATTGTATTCGCAATAATACAAGTAGGTTTTCCTTTGTAATTCTTTGCGGATTCGAACGCATCGTGCAATGCTTGATAATCATGACCATCTACAACGATTACATTCCACCCAAATGCTACAAACTTTGTATCAAAAGGAGCTGGTCCAATAACATCTTCACATTTACCATCGATTTGTAAACCATTATTATCAATGATCCAACATAGATTATCTAGTTTATAATGTCCAGCAGCCATAGCAGCTTCCCAGACTTGACCTTCTTCTGATTCACCATCTCCAATAAGAGCATAGATACGGTGATCATTTTTATCTAATCGATTGGCTAAAGCCATACCAACAGAAGCACTAGTACCTTGACCTAAAGAACCAGTAGACATATCAATTCCATCTAATTCATTTAAATCTGGATGGCCTTGTAGTCTTGAATTTAATTTACGGAATGTTAGTAATTCTTCTTCAGGAATGATTCCTTTTTCAGCAAGTACTGCATACAACAATGGTGATGCATGTCCTTTTGATAGTACAAAACGATCTCTGTCCAAAGAATGAGCATTCTCTTTTGTAAAATCCATGACATCAAAGTAAAGAACAGTGAGAATATCAGCTGCACCTAAAGAACCTCCCGGATGACCAGATTGAGCATTGGATACTTCCTTAATGATGTTAATGCGGATATTCTTTGCATGATTCTTCATTGCTTCTAAATCCATATATGACCTCCAATTTACGCCTAATAATCATATCATAAAAATGTTTGTGTATTTTTTAACTTATTAAAAATAGAAGATATTTTATAAAAAGCGCAATAAATCACTAATTTTATCTATTTTCAG
>CAVCCE010000003.1:0-18039 GCA_963600555.1 Duodenibacillus sp. | reverse complement strand
TTATACAAAAGAAGAACTAGAAAATAGAATTGCGACATATACTGGTGGTAGAGCCGCAGAAGAAGTCGTATTCAATCGCATTACTACTGGAGCATCCAATGATATTGAACAAGCTACTAAGATTGCTAGAGCGATGATTACACAATATGGTATGTCCAATGATTTCGATATGGTAGCGATGGAATCCATCAACAATAAATATCTTGGTGGAGATGCATCTCTAGCATGTTCTGATACAACAGCTGCAGATATTGATAAACAAGTCGTTGCCCTTGTTTCTGCGCAACACAATAAGGCAAAGAAGTTATTAGAAGAACATCGTGAAGATCTTGATCGTATTGCCAATTATCTATATGAGAAAGAAACAATTACTGGTGAAGAATTCATGGACATCTTGGATCATCCAGAAAAATACACAAAGAACGATGATGTAATTGATGCTGAAATCATAGATTAAGAAGAATGAAAGAAATCATTCTTCTTTTCTTTATGAAAAGTTTTTCATAAAGAATTGTAAAATGTTATAAGTTTTTTCAAGAAAATATTGACGCATTATTTTCATAGCGGTAATATAGTCATCGTAGAAACTGAAATGCAGTGAACAGAACATACTTCTCGTGTTGAACTTTGAAGAGAGCTGTTGGTTGGTGAAAGACAGTAAGCAAAGCATCTGAAGTCTCATCTGGGAGTAGCGCACTGAACAAACTAACGCTTTGATCAGAACACGCTGAAGCTGAAGAACCTTTCTAGAGAGTTGTCATTTGGTGAAAGACAACAAGGAACACAGTTATCAGTATCCTCTGTGAGCAGCGCTCTGAATTAAGTAAGATGCGCCGGGTCCCTCCGATATCAGGGTAATCGTTGTTGGACGAGAAAGTGGTTAGTATTTATACTAGCAACGCAAAGTGGTACCGCGGAAGTTATAGGCTTTCGTCTTTGCATCAAATGTATGCAGAAGACGAAGGCCTTTTTGTTTCTTGATGATCAGTTTCGTATAGTAAGCCGAAATGGCAAAAGGGGAAAGACATGAACAGTTTATTTATCTTATTGTTTGCAGTCGTTGTTCTTTTAGCAGGTTATCTGTTATATGGAAGATGGCTGGCAAAAACTTGGGGAATCGACCCAAAGGCAGATACACCTGCCACACGTCATAATGATGGTAAGGATTACACACCTTCAAGTCGTTTAACAGTATTCGCTCATCAATTTTCTTCCATCGCTGGTGCAGGTCCTGTACAAGGCCCTATCCTAGCTGCAGTGTTTGGTTGGGTCCCAGCATTACTATGGTTATTGATTGGTGGCATCTTCTTCGGTGCAGTACAAGATTTCTCAGCATTGTATGCATCTGTAAAGAATGATGGTAAGTCAATTGGCTTGATCATCGAACAATATATCGGTAAGAAAGGACGTAAGTTCTTCACATTATTTTGCTGGTTATTCTCATTACTTGTTATCGCAGCATTCACATCCATGACATCTTCTACATTCAATGGTTTCACAACAGCTACTGATGGAAGTGTTACACAAAACTTCAATGGTGCTGCAGCAGCTACGATTTCATTCCTATTCGTAGGATGCGCTGTCGTATTTGGATTATTACAGAAGAAATTCCCTAACATGAAGGAATGGCATAAGATCGTTATCTCACTTGTTCTTATCGTCTTCATGTTCGCAGCTGGTATGAAATGTCCTATCTATTTAACAGCTTCTCAATGGAACTACGCTATCATGGCTTATCTATTCGTAGCAGCAGTCGCTCCTATGTGGCTATTGATGCAGCCTCGTGACTACATGACAACATTTATGTTCTTAGGTATGATCATCGGTGGTGTAGCTGGTGTATTAATGGGACATCCAGAAATGAAGTTAAATGCATTCAATGGATTTGTTATCACATCATCCACTGGTTCTAAATCCTACATGTTCCCAACATTGTTCGTAACAATTGCTTGTGGTGCTATCTCAGGTTTCCATTCACTTGTATCTTCTGGTACATCTTCTAAGACAGTATCTAATGAAACGGATATGTTGCCAGTTGGATATGGTGCTATGATCCTTGAAACATTACTTGGTGTTATCTCATTGATCGTTGTTGGTGCAGTAGCAGTAAATGGTGCAGTTCCAAGTGATCTCACACCTTTCCAGATCTTCTCTCAAGGTGTTGCTGGATTCCTAGAAAAGTTCGGTATCCCAGCTAGTGTAGCTAACGTATTCATGACAATGTGTATCTCAGCACTTGCATTATCTACATTGGATTCCGTAGGTAGAATCGGTAGACTTTCATTCCAAGAACTATTCACATCTGATGATCCAAATGAAGAAGTTACTGGTTGGAAGAAAGTTGCTTCAAATCAATATTTCGCAACAGCTATCACATTAGTATTAGGTTATGTACTATGTCTAGGTGGTTATTCAAACGTATGGGCATTATTCGGTAGTGCTAACCAGTTATTAGGTGCACTTGTATTGATCTCTATCGCAGTATTCATGAAGGCAACAAACAGAAAATCTTGGATGTTCTATCTACCAATGATCTTCATGTTCTGCGTTACATTCACAGCTATCGCACTTAATGTCGTAACAAATGTACAAGCATATATGAATGGTACAGCAGTATTCCTAGTTAATGGTTTACAGTTGATCGTAGCACTATTCTTGATCGTATTAGCAGTAATTGTCGCAGTTCATTGCGTAAAGATCTTAGTTTCAATTGGTAAGACACCAGAAACAACAGAAGTAAAGAAAGACGGAAAGCAGGCAGCATAACATGGCACAGAAAGATTTAGATTGGAAAAGCATAGGTTTTAAGTATCGCGAAACAGACAAACGTTTTGTTTCAAATTGGAAAGACGGAAATTGGAGTGAAGGAGAACTCACAGATGATTCTAAGGTCGTATTAAATGAATCAGCTGGTATCCTTCAGTATTGTCAACAAGTATTCGAAGGTATGAAGGCATATCGTTGGGAGGATGGAACAGTCGTATGTTTCCGTCCTGATCAAAACGCTAAGAGAATGTACACTTCAGCTGAGCGTATCGAAATGCCACCAGTACCAGAAGAACTATTCTTAAAGGCTATCGATGAAGTCGTTAAGGCGAACATTGATTGGGTACCACCATATGGTAGTGGTGCTTCTCTCTACATTCGTCCTTATGAATTCGCAACGGGTGTCGTTATTGGCGTAAAACCAGCAGACGAATATCAATTCAGAGTATTCACAACTCCTGTAGGTCCTTACTACAAGGGTGGTGCTACTCCTATCGCACTACAGGTATCTGATTTTGATAGAGCTGCTCCTAGAGGAACAGGTTCTGTGAAAGCTGGTCTAAACTACGCTATGAGTCTTCACTCATCCGTAATCGCACACCAGAATGGTTTCTCTGAAAACTTATACCTTGATCCAGCAACAAGAACATATGTAGAAGAGACTGGTGGAAGTAACGTTATCTTCGTTGATAAAGACAATACATTAGTTGTACCAAAGAGCGATTCCATCCTTCCATCTATCACTCGTCGTTCCGTAGTCTATGTTGGTAAACATTACCTCAATCTAAAAGTTGATGTGCGTCCTGTCAGATATGATGAAATCAAGAACTTCAAAGAATGCTGTCTATGTGGTACAGCTGCAGTTATTTCTCCAGTTGGTAAGATCGTTAACCATGATGAAGTTATCGAAATTCCTACAGGTATGGAAAAAGCTGGTGAAGTCGTTTCAAAACTATACGAAACAATCACAGGTATTCAATCTGGTAAGATTGAAGCACCTGAAGGTTGGATCAGAAAAATCATGTAATCTAAAAAGAATGGAAGTGATTCCATTCTTTTTTAGTTTGTTAGATAATCTGTTGTAACACCACTGATATAATCATTTAATGAATTCAATGAGTCCCAATCATTTACATCCCAAAGTTCTAAAGGAATATCATTTTCTTTACAGAAATCTACATAATCATATTGTTTAGAAAGTCTTGCATCAATAAATACATCTAGTCCACTTTCTTTCATCGCTAACGCATTTGATTGTACTATTTGTATATCATCATTATTTCCAACAACATACCCTAGTTTATCTTGGGTATCATATTGTGCTACACGATCTAATAATTGTTTCGAAAATGAAATCCATTCTACCTTTCCTACAAGTCCATACTTCTCAACGACATCATATATCAATTTCACTTGTTCAATTGTCTTGATCGTTTCTACTTTTAATTCAATATAAGGAATGATCAGATTTGCCTTACAATACGCTATCAATTCTTCTAGTGTCGTTAATTCTTCACCTTTAAAACTATATGTCTTTGCTTGATCTAATGTAATGGAATCAATATTGATATTTACACCAGTCATATATTGTAAAGACTGATTATGAATCAATACAGGAACATTATCACTTGTTAATTGAACATCTGTTTCAACATAATGATAATTCATTTCTTTACTAGCTTTATAAGCAGCTAATGTATCTTCCGGCTCATTCACATGATATCCACGATGGTTGATCAATCTCATACCATCTACATCTGTATTCTTTGTATACGTATCTACAGGTATCGCAACTGTTTCTGATGCTTCTTCACTAGCTTCACAAACAGGGAAATAATAAATTCCACTTTCATATACTTCTTTGGTAACGATATTCCCATTCTCATCAAAGCGAACTTCTCTCCCATCACTCAAAGTAATAGATGAATTTACGAGTTTCTTACCTTCATTGTTAGAATCTAAATAATAGAAACCCGTTTCTCCTTGAATAAACAATAACTGACTCGTATCTTTCCCAACAACGTTCCCTTTTTCGAACCATTGTTTCTCTTTCCATTCATTGTTATATAGTTTGCCATCTTCATGTATCTCATAATAGATATCATTGTATGTTGTAGATTCTTTTTGAAGGTATCCATTATCATCATATAAATAATAATCTGTACCATCATTCCATAATCCTGTCACTAACATTCCATTCTCATCTGTTTGAATGGTTTGAGATGTAGAATCTAATAATTCTACATTTAGTTGTGTGTTCTGTATCAGTCCATCATCTGTTGAGAATGTATGATCTACAGCGTTATAGTGAATATCTAAAGAAGAATCTAATTCACATGTTATTGATGTAAAAGGAAAATATTCCGCATATACATCTTTCGCAAAGAAAAAACATGGAACCATGATAAAAACAGCCAAAACGATCTTGACCCAAAGTTTAAGATGTTTCTTTTTTCTTCTCTTTTTCTTAGACATGTTAGGTATATGTTACAAGTTTCCAAAATGAATATCAATTACATGTAAAATTTCTTAAGAAAATAGCGACCAATATATGGTCGCTATTGTTGTGTATCTAGATTTGAACTCTCTTCTTCTTTGATCGTTCCTTGTAATTGTTCATCACTTGTTTCTGCTTCTACTTCTTTAATGATCGTTTCATTTCCTGTAATGAGCCAAGTATTTTCACTACCACAATATGGACAAGTTCTTCCATATTTCACTGTAGGATAGTTCTTTTCACAATCCGAACAAAACGTTACTGCGTGGATCGTTTCCAACTTTAACTCACAATTTTTAATAACAGGATGTTTTTGTTTATAGTAGTTCCAGAAATCTGTAAACAATTCTGTCATGACACCAGAGACTTCACCTACTTCTAAAGTCACAGAACCATAGTTTGTAATGTGATTCTCTTCTGCCATTTCTTCTAATGTTTTCGCTAGATGCGTTACGATTCCCATTTCATGCATAGAATTACTTCTTATGGAATAGGATCTTCATAGCACGTTTTGCGGCATATGGTCCAACAAGTTTCATCTTATCTTCCATTTTTACCATTCTAGATGCATCTGGTAGATCCCTTGTAAGATGGATTGCGTCAAATTCACATCTTGTTGTACATAGACCACAACCAATACACTTGTTTTCATCAACAGTTGTAGCACCACAACCTAAGCATCTCTTAGCTTCGATCTTAACTTGTTCTTCTGTTAGAAGTTCTCTTGTATCCTTGAATGGATCATCTACTTTACGGATACCAGGAATCTGTCTTTCAGCGTTATCATATCCTTCAACAACGATATCATCCTTATCCAATTCAATGAATTGACGTAAGTCTCTACCAATTGTGAGAGATTGTCCTTCATGAACATAACGGTGCATACTTTCACTTGCGAGCTTTCCTTCAGCGATTGCATCAATTGCGAACTTAGCACCATGATAGATATCACCACCAACGAATACATCTTCTTGTGAAGTCTGGAACGTTGTAGGATCAGCTTCTACCCATCCATTCTTACGACGTGTTACGTTTTCGCCATCTAATAGGTTACCCCAATCAGCAGCTTGTCCAATAGCTTCAACGATATTTTCACATGGAATCTCAATTGTATCTTCTTCATCATATAGAGGAGAGAATCTACCTTCAGAATCCTTAACTTGTGTACATCTCTTGAAAACGATACTTGTGACTTTACCATTTTCTTGTTTGATTTCCTTTGGACCCCAACCATTCTTGATTTCGATACCTTCGCTCTTAGCGAGTGTTACTTCATCATCAGAAGCAGGCATTTCATTTTCACCTTCAAGACATAACATTGTGATATGTCCATCAGTAACTCTCTTAGCTACTCTAGCTACATCGATAGCGACGTTACCACCACCAACGACTACTAGATCACCATGAAGTTTAACTGTATGATCCTGGTTTGTTCTCTTCAAGAAAGATACTGCGCTTTCTACGCCTTCACTATCTTCTCCAGCTACTCCAGCATTTCTACCACCTTGTAAACCAATTGCGATATAGAATGCCTTATAACCTTGATCTCTTAATTGTTGTAATGTAACATCTTTGCCAATTTCAGTATTACACTTAAATTCAACGCCCATCTGTCTTAAGACATCGATTTCAGCTTCTAAGATTTCTTTTTCTAAGACGAAGTTTGGAATACCGTTCATTAACATTCCGCCAGGTCTATTTTCTTTTTCGAATACTGTTACATCATATCCTCTTTCTCTGAGGTAATATGCGCAACTCAAACCTGCAGGACCTGCACCAACGACTGCCATCTTATAGTCTTCGCCCCACATTCCACCATGATCTGTTTCGCATAATGGAACATAACGTTTATCTTGATTCAATTCTTGTGCAGCAATGAATTTCTTGATTTCATCAATAGATACTGGTTGATCGATCGTACCACGTGTACAAGCTTGTTCACATCTCTTATTACAGATAGCACCACATACATATGGGAATGGGTTATCTTGTTTGATTAGCTTCAATGCATCTTCATATCTACCTTCAGATGCCATCTTAACATAACCTTGTACAGCTAAGTGAGCAGGACAAGCTGTCTTACATGGTGCAGTACCAGTGTCATAACAGTTGATCTTTGCATCTTCTCTGTAGTTTGGATTCCATTTATCTTCGCCCCATTTTGTAGCGTCAGGTAATTCAACCTTTGGATATTGAATTGGTCCATTCTTTGTACAAAGTTTCTGACCAAGTTTAGCTGCACCAACTGGACACACTTCAACACACTTACCACACGCAACACACTTATCTTTTTCTACATGCGCTCTATAAGCGGAACGAGATAAGTTAGGTGTGTTATATAATTGTGATGTTCTTAGAGCGTTACATACACCAGGAGCACAGTTACATAGACCAACGATCTTATCTTCACCATCGATATTTGTTGTTTGATGAACGAATCCGTGTCTTTCACTTCTCTTTAAGATTTCTAAAGCTTCTTCTTTTGTAATGTCACGACCTCTACCAGTGTTTCTCATCCACTCAGCTAAGTCACCTAATCCAATACAACATTCTTGTTCTACGGAACCATCACCTTCACCACGAATCTTCTGTTGCCTTCTACATGTACATACACCAACACCAAGTTGACCATCATACTTCTCTAACCAATGAGAAATATGTTCGATTGGAATACTTTCATTGCTTGTTTCAATAGCCTTCTCAACAGGGATGACATGCATACCAACACCAGCTCCACCTAGCGGAACCATTTGCGTGATATTTTCTAGCGGAGCCTGTGTCAAATAGTTAAACATAGTTGCTAGGTTAGGGAATTTTTCAATCAAGTCATCTTGTAATAACATAAATTCAGCGATACCAGGTACGAAGATAGGTACATCATACTGAATCGTATGTTCTGGATTTTCTCTATTTGTTTCTACAAATCCAGCCCAACACACATAATCTAAGATTTCCTTACACTTTTCATCTGTTAGGCCATTCATGTCTCTTAATTGTTCAAAAGAATAATTTGTTCTCACTTTCTTAAAGCTCAACAAGAAAGCAACTTGTTCTTTTGTTAAGATTTCATCCAAAGCCCAATATTCTGGATCTTGGTTTGTGATTCTTCCAAGGAGCTTATCTTTGATACGATCTGTAATCATTTTAATCAGATCAATTATCATCTTCTCCTTTTCTGGATCTGGTGCTACGTAATTAGGGTCCTGTACGTAGTCACGTTCATTTGTCATTCTTTTCTTTGGGGCACTCATTTGTTTTTCCTCTCACTCTCTCCAAACTTTATATTGTTCAGAAATCCAATCTTCTAAAGCTTTCATTCCTAGTCCACTTTTCGCAGATACTGGGAATATTTGGATATTTGGATTCCTTTTCAATACTCTTTCTTTGCATAATTCTAGATCAAAATCGAAATAGCTTAATGCATCAATCTTTGTGATGACCAAAGCATCACTCTTTTCAAACATCAATGGGTACTTCAATGGTTTATCATCACCTTCTGGAACAGAAAGAATCATAATGTTCTTCCCTGCACCTGTGTCGAATTCTGCTGGACATATCAGATTTCCGACATTCTCTAGGAAGATGATATCCGTTTTACTAAGATCCATATTATAGATACCTGTACTTGTCATTCCAGCATCCATATGACACATGCCATCTGTATGTACTTGAATACTTTGGGCACCTAGATCTTCTATCTTCTTTGCATCTACATCCGAGGCTATATCTGCCTCCATGATAGCGATATCAAGTTCATCTTTAAGATCATTGATCAATCTAGACAACAATGTTGTTTTACCACTACCTGGAGAAGACATTAGATTAAACAATAAACACTGTTTTTCTTTCATGTATTCTCTTAATGCATCCGCATCACGATCATTACTTTCTGTAATACTCTTATGTAATTCTATGACTTTCATGATCGTCTCCATTCTTCAATTTTATTTCTTAGCCAATTGATCCATGTTTCACTTCCATCTCCTTTTAAAGAGCTTACCGGAATGATATCCATTGTTGGATTTAAAGCATGTACGTTCTTTTCTAAACGATCCATGTCAAAGTCAAACACTTCCATCGTATCAATCTTATTGATCAACAAAACATCTGATATCTGAAACATCAATGGATATTTCAATGGTTTATCATCCCCTTCTGGAACAGAAAGGATCATTACCTTACAAGCTGCACCTACATCAAATTCAGCAGGGCATACTAGGTTTCCAACATTCTCCAAGAATACGACATCTAGATCATCAATGCCTAGCTTTTCTAGACCCCTTCTTGTCATATCAGCATCCATATGACAACTACCACCAGTATGTAACTGAATGACTTTCGCACCTGTTTCAGCTATCGTTCTCGCATCAACATCGTCATCTACATCAGCTTCCATTACACCAATCTTGTATTCATCTTTTAACGCATTGATCGTTCTTACTAAAGTAGTTGTCTTCCCCGCACCAGGAGAAGCCATTAAATTTACCAAAAATACCCTTTTTTCTTTTAATGATGTGCGTACTTTCTCTGCCTCAATATCATTATCAGCAGTTACGCGCACTTTTGTGTCGTATATCTCAAATTGTGTCATTTATGAAACCTCTTACACACATTCTATCAGTAAACTAATTATTTCACAAACAAAAAATGAAAAAAGGTCACTCTTTCGAGTAACCTTTGAACTGATCTCAATTAGTCAGCTACATATGGAAGCAGAGCCATCTGACGTGCACGCTTGATAGCGACAGCCAATTTTCTCTGATACTTCGCACGAGTTCCTGTAACACGTCTTGGTGTAATCTTACCATTAGCGCTGATGAACTTCTTTAATAGTTCAACATCTTTATAGTCAATATACTTGATGTTATTCTTTGTGAAGTAGCAGACCTTTCTGCGACCCATTCTCTGTTTTCTGAATGCCATCGTTTAATCTCCTCTTTTTTAGAATGGCAAATCATCATTAGAAATATCTAATGGCTGCTCATTCGAATACATATCATCAACCGGAGCACTTGGTGCTGGTTGATAAGATGGTTGATAATTGTTGTAACCATTGTCAACTGGTTGAGAAGCACGTGCAGCGGACTGCGCTTTGCTTTCAAGAAGATTGACGTTGTCACACACAACTTCTGTTACATAAGCTTTTGTGCCGTCGTTACGATCATAAGAACGTGTTGAAATTCTTCCTTCTACGCCTACCATCGCACCTTTTCTAGCATACTGACCTAGAAAGTCAGCGGATTGTCTCCACGCTACACAGTTGATAAAATCAGCTGTTTGTTGATTATCTTGAGATCTTGAACCTCTTCTGTCGCAAGCTACTGTAAAGGATGCTACAGAAAGACCTGTTTGTGTCTTACGAACTTCAACATCTTTCGTCAATCTACCAACTAATACGACACGGTTGATCATTACTTAGCCTCCGTAGAAGCTTCATCACGTGTGATCATGAAACGAACAATGCTCTGGTTGATACCCATCAAACGATCAAGTTCCTTAACACATGCGTTGTCTGCTTCGAATGCAACGACTACATAGTAGCCCTTTGTCATATCATCGATACGGTATGCGAAATCTCTCATACCCCATTCATCTGTCTTAGAAACTTTACCACCATTGTTATTGATGATGTTAGAAACATTTTCAACAACGGATGTTCTCTTTTCATCTTCTACAGATGAGTTGATGATGTACATGACTTCATACTTTTTCATTTTGTACACCTCCTTTTGGACTAACGGCCATTTCTGGCAAGGAGCGGATTCTTTCCACTCGCCATAAGATGATACCAAAAAACATCGTGAAAGTAAATAAAAAAATGAATTATTTAAGCTATAATAATCCTATGTCAAAAAAGATTCTTTCCATACTAGACTATAGCTTTCTATTTCTATTTTCATTATTCATGTGGATCAACGATCCAATCAAATATAATTACACTGGTCTTTTAAATCAATCTGATACTAGAGTAATATCTATTATTCTATGTTTTTATTGGTGTTTCTTATTGTTGTATCATCTGTATCAATTAAAAAAGAAACAGAATATATTTATCCTGTTTTCTCTTATTCTTTGTACAATGTTTACTCCCTATTCTGATACAGGAGATTTCTTATCACAACTACATCTAATGTTAGCTTTGATTACTTTATTTTATCTCCATTGGATCCTATATTCTTTCTATTGGTATTCTAGAAAGATCACAACATTCTATATTTGTTGTTTATTGTTATCAGGTTTCTTTGTATTAACGTATTCTTCTATTACTGGAATATCAGAATGGATCTTTGTTGTGGGATTGATGTTATCTCTACATCTGCTAGATCATTCATACAAGAAATGATATAAAGCACCAATCAGATTCGCTTCATTATGATATTTACATACATCGATATTAGGCAAAGGATATTGAACACCTTTTATAATATCAGGATGAATGTTTTTAATATCCTGAATAGATTTCTTTAATGAATCCATTAAGATTGGTTGTTCTGAAATGCCTCCACCAATCAATATCTTTTCTAGATCCATCATGATATTCATGTTAAATAAGATCATAGCTAATGAATCTGTATATTCCTTCAATGCTTGTAATGCATCTACATTTCCTTCATTGATATATTCAAAAGCTTGTAACCCATTTATTGTTTCTTTTAAAGATAGTTTTTCTTGTATCAACTTACATAAGTATGGTGTTCCATGTTGTCCAATATAACTATCAGGATCATATGTATGATGTTCATCAACGCACATAGCACATACTTCCCCAGCTAAGAATCTCTTTCCTCTTCTTAATTTATGATCCAAGATCAAAGCTGTTCCAATATTTGTACCAATGACTACGACAGCACCATCATCCACATTAGAAAGATTCCCTTTCCATAATTCTGCTAGTGCTGCACATTTTCCATCATTTTCGATTGATACTGTTAGACCATATCTATCCTTAAATTCTTCTTTTAGATTGGTTCCATCAAGAAATGGAAAAGCTCCTATTGTTTGAATGATTCCATTTTTACTATCAATGACACCTGTAGAAGATATCGCTATTCCTTCAATAGAAGAAAATTGATTTCTAATAGAATCAATCAATTCATAAAAATATTCTTTTGTAGAATCTTTTCTTGGAGCATCAACACTTCCTTTTTCTTTAACTTCTGCGTCTTCATTCATCAACGCATATTTTAAAGAAGTACCACCCCAGTCAAATACAAGATACTCTTTCATAAATATTATGCAGATACGATCTGTCTATCGTCTTCGATTTCACTTTCCATATCAAGTGCTACACCATGTACTTTATATTTCTTTAGTACGAACATTGTCATTGTTCCTGTAACGCCTTCAATTGGTGCTAGTTTCTGTCCTACAAAGTCAGCTACTTCTCTCATTGTACGAGCATTGATATTCACGAAGAACTCATAACCACCACTCATCAAATAAAGAGAAGAAACTTCAGGATAACGAGCAATCTTTTCAGCTACCTTATCATAACCAAAGCCTCTTTCACTACCAGCTTGTACACCAATGATCGCATCAACATGTTCATTGTTTGTCTTATCCCAGTTGATGACTGTATGGTAACCACAGATTACTTTATCATTCTCTAGTTTTTTGATTTCACCATCTACATTTTCTTCTGTATCATTCAAGATATCCGCAAGACTTGTTACAGAAGCACGTGGATTATCAATCAATAAATCAATTAATTTACTTGTATCCATCTTTATTTCTCCTTTAATTCATTTAAGAATTCTTCTATTCTACCTAATGCTGTTTGTAAATGTTCTAAAGAATAAGCATATGAGATTCTCGCAAATCCTTCACCACTTTTACCAAAAGCAGTACCTGGAACGATTGCGACATTCTTTGATTCTAATAATTTCATACAGAAATCATCACTACTCATTCCTGAAGATGAGATATTTGGGAATACATAGAAAGCACCCCTAGGTTCAAATGTATGCAATCCCATCTCATTCAACTTTCTAACACAATACTTTCTTCTATAATCATATTCTTCTTTCATCTTCAGAATATCTTCATCACAACTACTTAGTGCTGTAATACCTGCATATTGTGAAGTCGTTGGAGAACACATGATACAAGATTGATGAATCTTTGTCATCGTATCGATCAATGGCTTTGGTCCTACCGTATAACCAAGTCTCCAACCTGTCATAGAAAATGATTTCGAAAATCCATTCACTACGATCGTTCTTTCTTTCATTCCTTCAATGGAAGCGATAGATTCATATTTTTCATCACCATAAACAAGTTCCGCATAGATTTCATCAGATAAGACAATAACATCTGTATCTTTCAAAACTTCAGCGATACCAACAAGATCTTCATGTTTTAATACTGCACCTGTTGGATTATTTGGATAAGACAGTACTAACAATTTTGTTTTTTCACTCAATGCGTTCTTTATTTGTTCTGGTGTAACTCTAAATTCGTTTTCTTCTGTACATTGGATTGGAACGACCTTACCACCAGTCAAAGTAGTAATTGGATCATAAGAAACATAACAAGGTTCCGGAATAATGACTTCATCCCCATTTTCTACCAACATTCGAATAGCGATATCGATCGCTTCAGAACCACCTACCGTCACAAGCACTTGATCAGGATCATATTCCAAGGAATACTTTCTCTTTAAGAACTTTGTAATTTCTTGACGCAAAGGTAAAAGACCCGCATTTGAAGTATATTTCGTTCTTCCAAGTTCTAGAGAATGAATTGCTGATTCACGAATCGCCCATGGTGTTTGGAAA
This sequence comes from Duodenibacillus sp., assembly GCA_963600555.1. Classification (GTDB taxonomy): domain Bacteria; phylum Bacillota_I; class Bacilli_A; order Erysipelotrichales; family Erysipelotrichaceae; genus Bulleidia. Next base: position 3,999 of record CAVCCE010000003.1, on the reverse strand, counting down.
TCAGGTTCTCCTACACCCAAGGAAATACAATCTGGTATTTCAGAAGCTAGCGCAAAAAACTTACGAATCCCACTTGGTCGCATGTCTAATGCTGCTTTTGCTTGTATTTTTTCATAATCGATCATCTCAAATCACCTCTAATATCTTTGTACAATTGTACACTTTATCTATGATTTTTGCGATATCAGTCTTCAGACTGCAATTCATAGATCATATCTCTCAATTCCGCAGCTCTTTCAAAATCCAAATGTGCAGCAGCATCTTTCATCTCTGCACGCATATTTTCCAGCAATGCTTCTTTGTCTTTCTTTGTCGTCTTTGTTTTCTTCAACATGTACTTCGCAGCCATTTCTTTTGTTTCCTTGCCACGAATGACTTCATCCACTTTCTTAACGACTGTATGTGGTGTGATGTTATGTTCTTTGTTGTAGGTTTCTTGTATCTTTCTACGTCTTTCCGTTTCATCTATCGCAATACGCATGGAATCTGTGATGTTATCCGCATACATATACACTTCACCATGTTCATTACGTGCCGCTCTACCTATTGTCTGTATCAAAGATCTTTGGCTTCTCAAGAAACCTTCTTTATCTGCATCCAAGATACAAACAAGAGACACTTCAGGAATATCTAGACCTTCTCTCAATAAGTTGATACCAACGATTGCATCTACTTTTCCAACACGTAAGTCTTGAATGACTTGTGTTCTTTCCAACGTCTTTGTTTCATGATGCAAGTAAGCAATATGAAAGCCTCTTTCTTGTAGATATTGTGTTAGATCTTCTGCCATACGAACAGTCAACGTCGTAATCAATACACGTTCATTTCTCTTGATTCTTTCTTGTAATGCTTCTGAAATATCATCGATTTGTCCCTTTGTTGGCTTAACAGTAATGAGTGGATCTAATAATCCAGTAGGACGTATGATTTGTTCCGTTACTTGATGATCTACTCTTTCCAGTTCATATTCTCCAGGAGTAGCAGAACAATAAACAACTTGATTGATCATTCCATCAAACTCATCAAATGTCATAGGACGATTATCTAAAGCACTAGGTAAACGGAATCCATATTCTACAAGTACTGATTTCCTTTGACGATCCCCATTATACATTCCTCTGATTTGTGGCAAAGATACATGTGATTCATCCACAAACAACAAGAAATCTTTTGGAAAGTAATCAAATAAGTTCCATGGTCTTTGTCCAGGTTTTCTACCATCTATATGCATAGAATAGTTTTCAATTCCTGAACAATATCCATTTTCTCTCAAAGCTTCTAGATCAAATCTCGTTCTTTGTTCCAAACGTTCTGCTTCCAGTAACTTATTGTTATCTTTGAAATACTTCAAACGATCTTCCAATTCTTCTTCTATATCATTACAAGCTCTCAACATTGCTTGTTTGCTACGAGCGTAACCTGAAGCTGGAAAGATGTTATAGAACTGGTATGCATTTAATGTCTTACCTGTTAAAGGATCCACTTCTGTAATACGATCGATCTCATCACCAAACATTTCAATACGAATATTAAATTGATCTGTATAAGATGGTGTTAGATCAATGACATCACCTCTTACTCTGATCGTACCTCTTGTTTGTTCCATATCATTTCTTGTGTATTGAAGTTCAATAAATTTCTTTAATAGAGTATTACGATCATATGTTTCTCCTACACGGATCGTCATAAACATGTTCTTATACTCTACAGGATCACTCGCCGCATAGATGCACGCAACTGAAGCAACAACGATCGTATCTCTTCTTTCTAGTAAAGAATTCAATGTAGATTCACGGAACATATCCAATTCTTCATTGATTGCCGCTGTCTTTTCAATATACATATCACTTTTAGGAACATAAGCTTCTGGTTGATAGTAATCAAAATTAGATACAAAAAATTCAACACGGTTGTTAGGAAACAATTCTTTAAATTCAGAATATAGCTGTCCAGCCAATGTCTTATTATGAGAAAAAACAAGTGTAGGTCGATTCATCTTTGCGATGATATTTGCCATGGTAAAAGTCTTACCAGTACCCGTAGCACCCTGTAAGACCATTTCTTTCTTTCCTTGTTCCAATTCAGAACAAAGTTGTTCAATTGCTTGAGGTTGATCACCTGTTGGTTGAAAAGGTGAAACCAGTTCAAATTTATCAGCCATTCAATATTTCCTCTGCACGTTGTAATTGTAGATCATGACTCGTAGAACTATTCCAATCCAAAATTACAGATGAGCGTAAACTATCATATGTATCTTTATCTAATATTTCATTAGAATCTAGATTATGTTCTTCTTTATACTTCTTTAATGCCGTACCTGTTTCACTAGAAAAATATCCATCTGTACGATCAACGCTATAACCTAAATAATCCAAACACATTTGTGCATCACTAATAGAACTAGATACGTTATCTATTGTATAAGAGTCATCATCTTCCATAGATGTAAATGTTTGATAGAAGACATCATGTAGCTTTACTTCTTCATCAGGTGTAATACCAACACCATTTACCCAAGTACCATCAGGTGATGTCCATTTACTTGTTGTATATTTGATTGCGGAACCATCATCAAATTGTTTGCTAACTTGAACAGTACCTTTTCCATATGTCGTTGTTCCAACGATCGTAACGTCATCTCTTTGTTGTTTCAAGGCTAATGTCAACACTTCAGAAGCACTTGCAGTATTACCATTTGTTAGAATCACGATATTCTTGATATCTGTGTATTTATCAGAACTTGTATCTGTTTCTACGATATCTCCATTCTTGTATTCTTGTGACATGACCATTGTTCCTTTCTCCAAGAAACAAGAAGCCACACCTTCTACAGAATTCAAATATCCACCACCATTATCTCTCAAATCAATGATCAAACCTTTCGCATCTGTCATATCATCCAAATAAGATTTCACTTCATCTGGTGTCGTTGTACCAAATTGATATAACTGTAAGTAAGCAATATCACCTTCCAACATCTTTCCGTAAACAGTAGAAGTAACTTCAGCTCTAGTTAGTTCTAATGCGATATTCTTTCCATCACGAATAAAACCAATCGTAACCTTCGTACCAGCATCTCCTTGTACAAGTTCCTTGATTTCAGAAGAAGTCATGCCACTAACATCTGTCCCATCCACTGTATGAATGATATCTCCAGATTGCACACCAGCTTCTTCTGCAGGAGAGTTCTTATATACTTTTTCAATGATTGCGACATTTCCATCATTTGTATATTGAACACCAATACCAACATAATTACGATTGATAGATTGTGTAAAAGATTCCATTTCATCTTTTGTCATATATTGTGTATGACTATCTTCTGAATTGGTCGTAATACCAGTTAATGCTTGATCTACCAAACGATCATCCAAGTCATCTACATCGCTTCCAAAATACCAATCACTTTCCATGATTTCCAAAGTTTCTTCAATCTTTTTAGAAGAATCCATTGTAGTACCACGTGCTATGGCATTACGAAGAGAAGTCGTAAAACTATATGGAAGTAAAGAACCTCCAAACCATCCAACCAAGATTCCACCAACAACAGCACCAATCGCAATTCTTTTCAGTCTTTTATTTTTCTTCTTTTCTTCTTTTAGAGCTGCTTCATCTGGCCATACATATTTCTTCAGAGTAATCGTTTTTAATTTCTCTTCTTCATTTTTATTTTCATCTGTAACTTTGTTTTCTTCCATACTACTTACCTTCACAAAAGGAGCTTATAAAAAGCTCCCCTATCATAACACATTTATCCAAACACAGACTCTGGTCTGATTCTACATGGAATACCATATCCAGCTTCACACCTTCTACCATATCCATCATAACTACCAGCCCATCCACATCCAAATGTCAGATCACCACTCCAGTTCTTTACATAGCTTGAGAAGTCTGAAGCAGATCCAATCTTAAAGATTTCAACGTGACAATGTGGACCAGAAGAGTTACCAGTAGAACCCACTCTACCAACATAATCCCCTGCAGTTACTTTTGTAC
>CAVCCE010000002.1:0-21189 GCA_963600555.1 Duodenibacillus sp. | reverse complement strand
TTAAACAATCTATCTTTATATTGTCTATTTGCTTTTTTCTTTCTCATGTAAATAGATCCTCCTATATTCCTATTCACATGTTTTTTTGAAATTCCATAAAAAAAGTTAAAAAAAGAGATAAGAAATTAAATTTCTTATCTCAGAATGTTATTCAGAAACTGTTTCTTCAACAACATCTTCACTTGTTTCAGGATCAGGAACATACTTAATAACTAAGTGTCTATTTGAACCTTCACCTTCTGATTCAGTGCTAATGTTATGCCAATCATTTAAGACTTGGTGAATGACTTTACGTTCATCATTAGGCATTGGATCAAGTTCTACATTTACATGTGACTTTTGAACTTGTTTCGCAATTCTCTTACCCATTGATCTTAATTTGTAATAACGATCATCTTTGTAATGATTAACATCAATCAATACATCAATTCTCTTTTTAAATTCAGCATTTACTGCAGCTCTAACGACTGTATTGAAAGCAGACAATGTTTTACCCATCTTACCAATTAATACTGCGTTATTATCAGCATTTAAGTTGATGATGAAACCATCATTCTTTTCTTCTAATGCTACTTCAATATCTAGATCGATACCTGTAAAGAAATCACCTAGATAATCGAAGATATATTCTTTTACATCTTCTAATGAAAATACATTAGCTGTAATTGATTTACCAATACCAAGTAAACCATCTTTTTCTTCAATAACGTTGTAAGAAAGATCTTCTACTGCACAACCTTTTTCTTCAGCAGCAGTTTGAAGTAATTCTTCAATAGATTTAGCTGTATAAGTAGTCATTATCTTGTTCCTTTCTTATTCTGATTTTGTTTATCAATAACTTTTTGAATAACAAGTGTTTTAACGATATTGACCAAAGAATTGATTGCCCAATAAAGAGCCATAGCACTTGGCCACATTAAACCAAACATTAAGATCATAGCCATCATATAGATCTGCATGAACTTCATAGACTTATTATCAGAAACTTCTGGTTTTCTATGATGTTTTGCAGCTTCAGCTTCAGCCTTCTTCTTTTGGATGATCTGAGGAAGTTTCATAGAAATAAATTGGCAAATTGCCATGAAGATGAATAATCCTAGATATACCCATCCAGTAACATCACCCTTAAGTGCTCCTTGAATTCCTGTTAATGGAGTAGAATCCATCTTCATTCCTAAGAATGTACCAGTTTGAACAGCTTCACTTCTTTGTACAGCCATATACATAGCCATCAAAATTGGGAACTGAATAAATGTAACTAATAATGTACCTGTAGGTGAAATGTTGTACTTCTTATACAATGCTTGCATTTCAGCAGCTTGACGCATCTTAGATGTATCATCATCTCTACCTTCATACTTACGTTGAATCTTTTCTAATTCTGGTTGAATCAATTGCATCTGTTGAGTCGCAATCGTTGATTTGTAAGTAACGCAAGCTACGATACCATTTACTAATACAGTAATTGCGATAATAGCTCCACCTACAGAAATCTTTGGTGCAAGTAAATTGATCAACTTACTTAAAGGATATACAAAGATTGCACTGAACCAGTTTTCATCAGCCATAATGCTAGAAAATGTTGTTTCATTTGTGATTAAAATTACGTTGTTATCTGCATCTCTTGGAACGGTACATCCTACTGTCATAACCACAAATAACACTAGACATGACCATTTCAATATTTTTTTCATGCGGGGATTCAATTTCATTACCCTTCTCCTTAAATGTCTAACTACAACATTGTAGCTTTATTAAATAGTTTTTCCAAGTTCTTTTTGTTCGTAGCGTAGTCATTATCTTGGTATCCATAGCGGACAATAATAATGGCATCATACTTACAAGTATCAAAATCAATGAGATCTTGGCACATCATACGAACTTGTCGTTTCAATTTGTTTCTTTCAACCGCATTACCAATCTTTTTAGAAAGTGTAATACCAATACGGTTCATCTCTTCTTTTTTAGGAAGATAATATAACGCAAATTGACCATTTGTAACTTTCTTTCCAGTATGAATCAATTTCTGGAATTCTTGAGATTTTCTGACACGATTAATTTTTTTCATATCAAAAAAAGTAAAAAAAACCACCAATCGGCGGTTTTAAGCAGATAAGACCTTTCTTCCCTTAGCACGTCTTCTTGCAAGGACCTTACGTCCGCCGACTGTTGCCATACGGGCCCTAAAGCCATGAGTGACTTTGTTCTTTTTCTTGCTTGGTTGGTATGTTCTCTTCATTCATGCCACCTCCATTCATAAATTTTTCTACATGTTATAGAAAACAAACGCTATAAAATAATATCTTTTGAATGAATAAATGTCAATAAACATAGAAAAAATCCATGAAATTTTCATGGATTATTTTCAGATTATTTTTGAATATTGTAATATTCTTCAAATGTATAGTTAGGATCATTCAATTCTTGACCCTTATTAAATATTGCATTTGATACATCTGTACCAACATAACGATAATGATAAGGAGTGAAATTAACACCAGTAATACTTTCTTTACCTTCAGGATATCTTTGGATAAATCCATATTCATGTGCGTGTTGATATAACCATTGACCAGCAGCAGTATCTTTAAAAGCTACTGTGTTATTAATATTTGATGGATCATCTGTAAAATCTAATGCTAGACCTGTTTGATGTTCATTACATCCTGCAATATATCCATTTGCCTTCGCATATTCTTCACCATTCAATGAAGCAATATCTAATGCCTTTTCTTCAATTTCTTGATAAGACATATAACCGCTTGTAACTGTTAAAGAAATACCTTCAGCACTTGCTGCCGCAATCATTTGTTTTGCCATCTCACCAGCTTCTGCATTTACTTGAATGACATCTGTCGTACTATTCAAATAAGGAGTAGCTAAATTAGATGGAACATAATCTTTCGCTAAAGCATGTGTAGAATCAACTAATAATTGTAATGAATCTGTATTTGTTAATTCATCAGGTAATTTAGTAGTTGTTTCTTCATCAGATTCACTTTCTTCTGGTGATAATGTTGGAACAAGAGTAGGTTGTACTGCTTTATGAATTGCTTCACGATTCTTATATGCATACATACTTACAAGAAGTAAGACCATAGAAATAACCAATAAGATAGAAATGATTACAACGATTGTTGTCTTCTTCTTTGGTTTCTTCTTTTTCTTTTCCTCTTCTTCTATTTTTTCATATATCTTTAGATCTGCTGCTGTTTCTTCTAATTTTCTAAATACATCATCCACTTTCTTTTCTTCTAAAAGTTCAGGTGAATCTGAAATATTATCAAATAATGTAGAAGTTTCAGATACGATCTTATCACTACTTGTTCCATTCTCTAAATCATAATCAATATCAGCTGGAAAAGGGTTTGTTTTACTTTCCAATTTAATATCTTCTAATTCTTTTTCAAATGTATCTTTTTCATTATTCATAAATCTATTTTAAATGGAAATAGTAAAAAAGAAAAATCTTTTCACAAGATTTTCAGATAAGTGTTGGGTACAACATTTTAAATTGAATCATAAAAATGGTAATATTTGTATGTTGTGAGGTAAATGAATATGTTACAGATTATTATCTATTTAATATTAGTTATGATGATTATTCGTATGTTTATTATGAATAAAAGAACAAAGAAAAGTAGAAAACTGATTGAAGTCGTTAATTCAATTGGTGATAAAGATGAATTCTTTGAAAATATGAAGGCATTTGAAGAATCTATGAAAGATGATGAAGAGTTCTTAAATAAAGGAAGAGTCATTAAGTTGTGGGGATATGCTTTCCATAATGAATTTTTAGATTTTGAAAGTACATTAGATTTAATTGATGTAGATAAGTTAATGTCCCATGGTAAGAATGGTTCTATTTCTATTAGTGAAAATGAAGATGCTTTCTTTTATCTATATTTAGGTATTCCTAATATCTTAGAAAAAGATGAAATGCCTCTATACAGAAGAAAATTAAAAGAAAAGATGGATACATATTCAGATGTATTAAAAGATCAGTTAGTGAAAGTCCTTGGTGATGAAGTGAATAAATTCTATGAAGGTGAAGATGATAAAGGTCTAGCTTTCTATGAAGAATTATTAGCTGGTAACTATAGTGAATATCAATATTCTAAATCATTGATTGGTATTTATAAATCTATCGCTAACGCTACAGCTGCGTATCTTTATAAACAATCTGGTGAAAAAGAAAAGTATGAAGAATGTGTTCCAATGTTAGAAAACTTCGCTAAGAGTGGAATTGGTGAAAGATGGATCAAACAATTGGGTCTAGAAGTAGAAAAACCAGTAGAAGAAGAAACATTTGATGTAACAAATGATGAAGAAGAAAAAGAAGAGGATACAGAAGAATGAAATTAATTGTTGGGTTAGGAAATCCTGGAAAAGAATATGAAAAGACAAGACATAATTCAGGATTTATGGCAATGGATCATCTTCTTGATAAATTAGGTACAACGTTATCTACAAAGAAGTGGAACGCAAATATCGCGACTGTTAAGATCAATGGGGAATCTGTGTTATTAATGAAACCATTGACATATATGAATGAATCAGGAAATGCAGTTATTCAGGCAGTGAATTATTATCATATTGATTCAAGTGATATCTTGGTCATGCATGATGATATGGACATTCCTACAGGTTCTGTAAGAATTAGAAAGAATGGTTCTGCTGGTGGTCAAAAAGGAATGAAATCAATCATCAATCATTTAGGTACGAGTGAAATCGCAAGAATTCGAATTGGTGTTGGTCATTCTAGTAGAGGAGATCATAAATTAGTTCCAGATTGGGTATTATCTCCTGTACCTAAAGCCGAACAAGAAGATTTTGAAAATGCATTAAAAAATAGTGCAGAAGCCGCCTATGCATGGGTAAGTGAACCTATGGATAAAGTAATGAATCAATACAACATTAAAAAATAAGTATGCCAAGTAATAAGACACCGATGTGGTTGTTGAAAGAATTAGAAGAAAATCCTGCAGTAAAACTACTAGATAGTGAAAACTCAGATCTTCCATTTAGTTCTGTGATAGAAGAAGCAGTTGTGATTGCGACTTCTTTCAAACATCATCCTCGATCGATACTAGTTGTAAAACAAAATCTATATCAAGCACAACGTCTTTATGAGAGAATTTCATGTTTTCTTTCAGATGAAGAGTGTGCTCTTTTTGCCTCGGATGAGTCTTTGAGAGTAGAATCTATCGCTACTTCACCTGAAATGCAGGCAATCAAAGTAGAAACGATGGCATCTCTTTTAAATGATCCTCATCAAGTCGTTATTACATGTCCTAGTGCTTTATTAAGATTTTTACCTTCACCAATAGATTTTCAAAATTGTGTCATTGATATTCATGTTGGAAAAGAAATGGATATGAATACATTAAAAGAAAAATTGATTGTTGGTGGATATACACAAACAAATCATGTCGATCAACCATTATCTTTCGCAAGTCGTGGAGGAATCGTTGATGTGTATTCTATTAATTATGAATATCCAATACGTATTGAATTCTTTGATACAGAAATAGATTCTATACGTTTCTTTGATGTCGTTACACAAAAGACGATCCAACAAACAGATCATATTAAAATAGTTCCAGCATCAGATGTCATATTTACAGATGAACAGATAGAAGAAATCTGTACAAAAGGCAGAAAGTTATTAAGTGAAGATACAAGAAATATATCTGGTGATATTGAATCTGATCTTACATCATTAGAGAATCATATATTTGAAAGAAGAATGTATCCTTATACAGCTTTATTAAGTAAGGCAAGTGGTATTTGGGAATATATGGATCAACCATTATTTGTTTTATCTGATCCAAGTAAGATCAATGATTCCGTAAAACATCTATTAGAAGATTCCATTGCGTATATTCAAGAAATGGTACAAGAAGGTAAGATGTTACCTAAGTATTCTGTATTCCATGATTATTCTAGAATTGCGATAGATTGTAAAAGAGTGAATGAAGAACCATTCATGGATAATATTTCTAATATAGGTGAATTACATCTTCCTAATGAACCTTTAGATATTCGTTTAAAGATGATCAATACACCTGAAAAGAATGTAGTGGTATTAGGTGAGAAAGAATTAACTAGAGTCATTGAAACTTGTGTAGATAGTCATATTCCATATCATATGATCAATGAAGATAGTGAATTAAAGAATGGCTTGAATTTATATCTATCTGAATATGTTCAAGGATTTCATATTGGTGAACAATGTAATGTATATACTTCTGCGGAAATATTTGAAGTGCATCATCATCGAGGAAGATATGAGAATAAATTCAGAAGTGCTGAAGTAATACATCACTACGAAGATCTTCAACCAGGAGATTACATTGTTCATGCGACGTATGGTGTAGGGCAATATATTGGAATAGAGACAAGAGAATTCCAAGGAGTAAAACGAGATTTCTTAAAAGTAGTATATCGAGGAAATGCGGAATTATTGGTTCCATTAGAACAATTCCGATTGGTACGTAAATTTGTATCTAGAGAAGGTGTCGTACCTAGATTAAATAAACTAGGTAGTGGAGATTGGGAAAAGACTAAACAGAAACTTCAAGAAAATGTAGCGAATATCGCAGAAAGATTGATTTCCTTATACGCTAATAGAGAAACACATATTGGTCATGCGTTTTCTAAAGATACTGAAGATCAAATTAAATTTGAAAAAGAATTTGCTTATGAATTAACACCTGATCAAAAGAAAGCTGTAGAAGAAATCAAGAAAGATATGGAAAGTGATAAGCCAATGGATCGATTGGTTTGTGGTGATGTTGGTTTTGGCAAAACAGAAGTATCTGTCATAGCTTCTTTTAAAGCCATTACGGATAATAAACAAGTTGCGATGTTATGTCCTACAACGATATTAGCTGAACAACATTTTCATACATATACGAATCGATATAAAGGATATCCTGTAGAAATAAGAGTATTAGATAGATATGTATCTCAAAGTGAAGTAAAGAAAACTTTAAAAGATCTTGAAGAAGGTAAAGTAGATATCGTTATTGGAACACATCGTTTATTAAGTAAAGATATCAAGTTTAAAGATCTTGGATTATTGATCGTAGATGAAGAACAAAGATTTGGCGTAGAACATAAGGAAAGAATCAAAGAAATGAAGAACGGAATTGATGTACTTACTTTAAGTGCGACACCAATTCCTAGAACATTACAGATGTCCCTTGTTGGTATCAGACAATTATCACAATTAGAAACACCACCAATGAATCGTTATTCTGTACAAACATATGTTGTAGAGAAGAATGATGGTTTGATTCAAAATGCGATAGAAAAAGAATTAAGTAGAAATGGACAAGTATTTTACTTATACAATAATATTGAACAAATCTACAATAGGGTCAGAAAACTACAACACTTGTTACCAGACGCAAGAATAGGTTGTGTGCATGGTCAAATGAATAAAGAAGATATTGAAGATATCATGTTACGTTTTAATGAACATGATATAGATGTATTGGTATGTACAACGATCGTTGAAAATGGAATCGATGTACCAAATGCGAATACGATCTTGATTGAAGATGCACAAAACTTTGGTTTAGCACAGATTTATCAGATCAAAGGTAGAGTTGGTAGAAGTGATCGTTTAGCGTATGCATATTTAATGATTCCTGAACGTAGACAATTAACAGAAGTAGCACAGAAACGTTTAACTGCAGTTAAAGAATTTGCGTCTTTAGGATCAGGTTATAAGATTGCGATGAGAGACTTAACGATACGTGGAGCTGGGGATCTATTAGGACCTTCTCAATCTGGATTTATTGATACGGTTGGTATCGATATGTATATTGAAATGTTAGAAGAAGCTATTCAAGCGAAAAAGAGTGGTAAAGAAATAACACATGAAGAAGTAAAACCAAACCCAAGTATCAAGAAAACAAGTTATATTCCAGATAACTTTACAAATGATGATTTTGATAAGTTAGATATGTATCAAAAATTTGATGCATTAGAAACAAAAGAACAGTTAGATGAATATCATAAAGAAATTGAAGATCAGTATGGTAAACTTCCAAAAGAAGTTAGAGCTTTATTTGAAAAGAAAGAATTAGATATAGCTCTAAAAGATCCAATTGTTCATTCTTATAGAGAAATTAGAAATCAAATGGAAATTACTTTCTCATCTCTCTATTCTCAAAATGTAGATGGTGTTAAACTATTTGAATCATTCACAAAGATATCAAAAGATATTACGATACGATATTCAAATAAATGTATTATCGTATTATTACCTAAGAGTAAGAATGATTTAAAGATGGCAGTAGAATGCATTCAGAAAGCGAAGGAATCAATACGTGCGAATTGATAAATATTTAAAAGTATCTAGAATCTTAAAAAGAAGAACGGTATCAAAAGAACTAGCTTTAAACCAAAGAATTGAAATCAATGGAAAAGTAGTTAAACCATCTCATGAAGTATTGGTTGGAGATATCGTTGGTGTTACGTTTGGCAATCGAAAGATGGAAGTTAGAGTTTTATCTGTTCAAGAAGTAAAAAGAAAAGCTGAAGCGAGTGATATGTATGAAATCGTATCTGAAAGTCGCATCAACAATTCAGAAGTGATAGAATAGGGTAGAAGGTAATTCAATATGACAGATGTAAAAAAGAAGAAAAAGAAGAAAAAATTTAATGCGCTTCCACTTACAAAAAAGATATTACCTATTATATGTTTAGCTGCTTCTGCATATTTTATTTATGTAGTCGTTATAGAAGTTTCTACAACTGTAAAACTTCATCAACAGCTTGCGGAAGTACAGGCAAAATTACAAGAAGTACAGGATGAGAATACATATTTAACACAACAAAAAGAAAAGTTGCAGGATCCAGATTATGTAGAATCATATGCAAGAGGTAACTATCAGTTATCAAAGGATGGAGAACAAATATTTTATCTTCCAGAAAATACAGATAAATAAGATCCGGATCTTTTGATTCGGATTTTTTAAAAGGAGAAGTTATGGATATCAAAACATATATTAGTGATATTGAAAAAGAAATAGAACAGACTCACAAGAAATCAATTGGTTATACAAACACACATAATATTCTAACAATCGTAGGTATAGGATTAAGCGCAAGTGCTGCAGGTATACTAGCAGTAGGAGCGAGTGTTGGAATCAATCTAGGTATATTGATTGCTTCAATTGCGTGTTCTGTTGTTTCTTGTATAACGTTATTAGTAGATAGAATCTATGATTTTGAACAATTATCTATATTATTTAACAATCAATCAAAACAATTAGAAAAAGAAAAGACATACTTTGAATTAAAGACAAATGTTTATAAAGATGGAAATGAAGATATCTTTGTAGAAAGATGTGAATCAATTCTTCATCAATAGGAGAAATTATGTTTAAGATATTTAGAAATGCATATGTATATGCTCCAGATGATCTAGGAATACAAGATGTATTGGTTTGTAATGATAAGATCATTGAAGTAAAAAAAGATATTGAATTTTCTTATGAACATGAAGAAATAGATGCTTCTAATAAATATTTAGTACCTGGTTTTATTGATCAACATGTCCATATCATTGGTGGAGGAGGAGAGAATGGTTTCTCATCCTTGATAAGAGAATTACAAATTACAGATTGTGTCCAATATGGTGTAACAACAGTAGTTGGTCTATTAGGTACAGATTCACATGTGAAGTCTGTAGAACAATTGGTAGCGAAGTGTAAGGCATTGAAAGAATCTGGAATGAGTGCGTATTGTTTAACAGGTTCTTATGCTGTACCTACAACAACATTAACTGGCGATATTGGTAGAGATATTACATTTATTGACGAAATCATAGGAACTAAGGTAGCGATATCAGATCATCGTTCCTCTACACCAACCAAACAAGAACTCGCTAGAATTGCCACACAATGTAGAACTGCAGGACTTCTTTCTAATAAACCAGGTATCGTTCATATGCATACTGGTAAAGGAAAAGATGGATTAAAGAAAATCATGGAAATCATAAAGGAAACAGACATTCCAATTACACAATTTAGACCTACGCATGTTGGTAATCAATATGAAGATGCATTAGAATTCGCAAAGATGGGTGGATATATTGATTTTACTGCAGATGAAGAAACAGCTTCATTCATATCAAAAACATTAAAAGAAGTTTCTTTATCACAGATTACATTATCGTCTGATGCGAATGGTTCTTTTCCTATCTGGAATGATGATATGACGATCAAAGGTATGGGTGTTGGTAAAATGGAAACATTGTATCAAACGATTCGTTCATTGATCGTAGATGAACATGTAGATCCATCCATTGCCTTATCTATCATTACAAAGAATGTGGCAGATGCGTTATTGTTTAAACAAAAAGGAACAATAGAAAAAGGTAAAGATGCTGATATTGTTTTATTAGATAAAGAATTCAATATCACAGATGTTTATGCATTAGGAAAACCAATGATAATAGATAATACGATTGTGGTTAAAAATTATTACTCTTATTAAAATCGACTGAAAAGTCGATTTTTAGTTAATCATTGTTATGTTATTATTATCAACGGTAAAGGGATAGGATATGAAATTATTTTATAAACAATCATATGAAACAAGTTTAAAAGAATTAAAACAAATCAGTCATTCAATTCGAAAAGAATGTACTGATCATAAATTCAATCAAAGAGAATCACAAACAACATTACTTCTATTAGAAGAATTAGGAGTTTGTTTAACACATGGTAATCTAGAAGAAAAGTTTGATGTTGTTTTTGAAAAGAGATGGGGAAATTATTATTTAAATGTATCACATGCAGATACTGATTATGTGAATCCTTTAGATCTTATCAATGAATATAATGAAGAAGATGTTGAAGAAAGTTCAAGACACGCAATCTTTTCTGCATATAAACAAAATTTAACGTTTACTCGTAAAGGAAATGTGAATCGCGTAAGTTATAAGATCCATGAATCAGGAAATAAAGTTGTTTATTATACATTTGCGGCAATGTTATTAGGTGTTTTGAATGGTTTGTTGATTAAACAAGTATTTTCTGAAAGTATTGCCTCAACATTATCAACGAATGTATTTGATATCATTCCAACTTTATTTTTGAATGCTTTGAAAATGATGTTAGCTCCATTAGTATTTTGTTCAATTGAAACAAGTATTAGTGGATTATCTGATGTATCGAAGTTTGGTAAGATGGCTGCGAAGATCATAGGAATGTATCTGATAACAAGTATCATTTCAATGTTATTAGGATATGGACTTGGAGAAGTGTTCTTTAAGGGTGGTGTTGGTTTTACAATCAACGCCACAGAAGCAACTGTAGTGACTTCTTCTACTGCTGAAACGATAAGAAATACGGTATTAGGAGTCATTCCTTCTGATTTAGTTACACCAATCGTAAATGGAGATATGATGCAAGTTATCTTTGTTGGTGTATTAGTTGGTATTTGTGCGAATTCATTGGGTGATAGAATCAAACCATTTAATGACTTTGTAAATTCAGTAAATACGCTTTGTACAAAGATCATAACAGTTATCATGAAATTCTTACCTATTTCTTGTTTCTGTTCTATGACTACAAATATTATCAATACGGGTATAGGTAGTTTAATATCAATGTTTAAATTGGTAGCAGTTATCTATCTGTCATGTATTGTTATCTTGATTCTTTATATCATTATGGTTGTGATATTTGGTAGAGTAAATCCAGTACCATTTATTAAGAAAGTATTACCATACTTATTAACACCATTTGCGTTATGTAGTAGTGCAGCTTGTGTGCCTATGACTGTTGATACATGTACAAACAAATTAGGTATCGATAAGAAACTTACATATTTCTCAATACCTTTAGGTGCTACGATCAATATGAATGGATCATGTGCTTGTCTAGTATTACTTACATATCTATTCTCAGTAGCTGCAGGCATTCAAATGAATGCAGGTATGTGGTTGAATGTATTTATCACGATTTTATTATTAGCGATTGGGTCTCCTGGAGTTCCTGGAGGATTGGTCATTACAGGATCAACGATATTCTCAGTTGTAGGTATTCCAACATCCGCAATTACATTAGTAATGGGAATCAATCAATTCATAGATATGTGTACAACAGCTACAAATATCTTTGGTGATATCGCAAGTACTACGATCGTTGCTTCGGTTGATAATTGTTTGGATAAACAAATTTATAATCAATAACGTAAAAATCACTCTTAAGAGTGATTTTTTAGAAGAAATAATGAATTAACTCAAATAGAATCATACCTGTTAATAAACCACCAATGATATACGGGATATATTTTTTCATATAATTGTTTTCTGTGAAAGAATAATGAAAAATACTTCCATATAGGAAGTATCATTCATCAAATTTATCTTTATCTAAATAACGGATGACTTTAGCTGGATTTCCAACAGCTACTGCGTAATCTGGAATGTCTTTTGTGACTACTGAACTAGCGCCAATGACTGCGTTCTTTCCAATCGTTACACCAGGACAAATCGTTACATTCATTCCTAACCAGGCATTTTCTTTGATTGTTACTTTACCATAAGTATATGTCGTATGTCGGTTATAGAAATCGTGATTTATTGTTGCGATCCTAATACCAGGTGCAGCCATTACTCCATCTTCAAATTCAATACCACCAGAAGCAGAAAGAATAGCTGAATGATTGATAAATACTCCTTTACCAAACTTAACACGATTTCCAAAATCACATGTAAATGGTGTAAGGATTCTTACATTAGAAAGATCAGCATGAAAGAGTTCTTCTAAGTATTTAACATAGCTAGGATCATCAGGGAGTGTAGCGTTAGCTTTTGCACACAATGTTCTAGCACGAATCATTTCTTCACTTGCTTCTTTGAAGTAACTTTCTCTTACATCAGTAGGACCACCTTGATCCATCAATTCATAAACATAACCTTGTTTGTATTCCATTTTATTTGTCTTTATGCCAATCTAATTTACCTGTTATTAAAGCTTCATTGTAAGTATTGATCTTTTTAGATAACTTATCCATTGTGATTTCAATCTGTTCTTTTTGATTTTGAAGAATATTCATCTGTTCATTCAATAGGTCTAATCTAGCTGGAATCGTAGATTCTCCTTGTTGAAATAGAGATAGATATTCTACAAGTGTTTCAATAGATAGTCCTGCATTTCTCATGCAGATAGCTAATTCGACCCACCTAAGATCTTCTTCTTGATAATCTCTTATTCCACTGGATGATCTAGTTACTTTAGGAATCACATGGATTCTTTCGTAATAACGAAGTGTATCTTGAGAGATGTCATACTTTTCTGAAACTTCTTTGATTGTCATAATTCCTCCTGAGAAAACAGTACTACCTGGAGTTTACTCCAAGTCAAGAAAAACTACAAATTTCATTTGTCAAACTGTATAATCAAAGTATGGATAAAAAATTATTAGAGTTCATATGTAAAAGCTATATGGACAACATCAATAAGATTAAAGAAATCACTTTAAAAGTAAAGAATGATCAAGAAAATGAAGGAAACTTTTCAGCTATAACAATTTATAAAAGAAACAACGAAAAGTATGAATATGTAATGGAAGGATTCATTAAGGATATTCGTTATCAACAAAGAAAGGAAGATCCTACAAAAGAACATCCATTAGTTCATTTCAATGAATATGATCTAATACAAAGTGGTTGTATTCATGATGGAATCATTGATGTAGATAAATTAATTAAGTTAATAGAAGAATAATAAAAATCCGGATATTCCGGATTTTTAGATTTCTTTCTTTTCTAACATTGGAATGATTTCTGTTAAACAAGTATTAATAGAATAACAGTATTCTTTTGTTTGTTGATTTGGTTGTTTTAAATCAGGGATACAAATCACTTTGATACCGGCATTGTATGCTGCAAGTACTCCATTTTCACTATCTTCTAATACAAGACAATTACTAGAATCTTCCTGTAATCTTTCACAAGCTGTTAAGAATACTTGGGGATCTGGTTTTCCTTTTGTTACGTCCTCCGCAAATACATAAGCATCAAACATATCATAGATGTTATTGTCTTTTAGTATTTGTGTTGCCTTAAAACGAAAACTAGAAGTAGCGAGTGCAGATTTATAACTATGTTCTTTTAAATAGTTTAATAATTCTAAAGCACCTGGTTTAAGGTTTATATGTTTGGAAAAGAAGTCATTTTCGATTTCTCTTTCTTTAGTTACTAATTCATCTATTGTGAGTGGAAGATGATATTGTTCTATAAATGATTCCATGTTTGTTTTGATTTTCTTACCAGAATTATTAGTTAGATAAGTTGGAAGATCATATGGAATATCATATCTACTTAGAAGTTCTTTAAATACTTCAAAGTAAATAGGTTCTGTATCAGCTAATAAACCATCAAAATCAAAAATAATTGCGTTTATCATAATTAATCCCCTTTATTGAATTATTATATCATTAGTTCAATACGAAATATTTATATGAAATATTCAGAATAATTATATTTTTTATCAATAACTTTATACGTAGTATTTGTTTAAAACAGTATCTTAATATTAGAAAGATTGAGGTAATCAAAAATGAAGAAAATTACATTATTTTGTGGAGCTGGTATGAGTACAAGCATGCTAGTGAACAAGATGAAACAAGAAGCATCTAAACAAGGAAAAGAATATGAGATTGCGGCGTATTCTTTAAGTCAGATGGAAATTGAAGGACCTGGTTCGGATGTAATCTTATTAGGACCACAAGTTCGTTTTGCAATTAAAAGAGTTCAGGATGCTTTTCCTGATATTCCAACAGATGCAATTGATATGCGTACATATGGATTAATGGATGGAAAAGGTTGTCTCGAAATAGCTGAAAAGATGATGAAGTAAGATTATTCGGAAGTAATGACTTTCTTGGAATGTGCGGTACATGCCATAAGTACCGCATTTTATAATATAAGATAATACGCAAAGTAAAGAAGCTCTACATGAAGTAAAGCTTCTATTTTTTTAGATTTAATTGTTCACCTGTAATGAGTACTTCTAATTGTAAACAATAACCATTCAATGCAGGTAAGAAATAACCTAATACTGTTAGGATGACTAATGCGAGTGGTAGTGTTGTATTTGATAATCCCATACAAGAATAAAGAATTGGGATAACGACCAATGCGCTACCTGGAATTGGTGGAGCTGCAATTGCGACTAGACATGAGAATATCGCAAGTTGTACGACACTGAATAAATTTAAGCCACCTGATTCAATCACACTCATTGACCACGTTACAAACGCAAACGCTGCAGCACCATTTGGCATATAAGTTACGATTCCTAGTGGTAAAGCGAAATCAACTAATTTATCTTGTAAGTTAAATGCTTGTTTACAACATTTATTACTTTCTGGTAGTGCTGCAATTTGAGAACTAGTAGCTAAGTTGATCAAGAGTGCTGGAAGTTGTGCTTGAAATATTTGTTTGAATGGCATCTTGGTTGCTCGTTTTACTCTTAATATCACAAAGCTAACAGTTAATGTAGCGGATATGATGAAGATGATAAATACTTTATAACATTGTAATGCGGTAGAGATATTTCCTCCACGTATCATAGATAGAATACCTAGATAAACGATTGCTGGTATTCCTTTACAAAGTATCAACATCAAACGGTTGATTAGTTCTGATATTTCTTTGATGATATCAATTAGTTTCTTTAACTGATCTGACATCATTAACATGACGATACCAACAAATACAGCTAATACAACGACTTGTAGATCATTGTCTGTTTCAAATGGAGATACTAGATTACTAGGAATGATATCTAAAATTAATTCTGTGATTTGTACGATGATTCCTGAATCACCAGTTTGTGCAGCTGTATTTTGTATTCCAAACGCTATTGTTCCTAAGCTAAAAATACAGAGGCATACAAATCCATATGTTAAGAACATATGCGATAGAAAGTTTTTACCTATCTTACCAAAAGAAGATATATCTCCGATTCCAACGATACCAACGATGACAGAAAAGAATACAAGTGGTGTAGCGAATTCCTGTAGGATATTTGTTAGTTTATTAAAGAAAGGAATAATGAATGCATTGTCTATTGTAGAACTGATATCAGTAGGTAATACTTGTAGAAGTAACGCAGTAAGAATGGATAGTAAAATAGAGATACCAATTACTAATAAACCATTCATCTTCTTTTTGGTCGTAATAGATATGGATAACTTGTTATTCCCTTTTTCGTAACGATAACTAGGACCTATTCCTAATATTTCTAATATTTCATTATTGAATGCTTCAACAGTTGTTTTTCCAATTGGATTGATTTCTTCACCAGGAATATAGATATTAAAATGTAATGTTTTAAATTTCTTTATACATTGAACAATACATGTTTTAGCATCACCATAAACAGATAAACAGTTTAATAAGAGTTCTTCAAAAGCTAATTTAAATTTCAAAATATTCTTAGAAGTTTGATTGGTATTGTTTTTACAAACTTCTTCCATCTTATCTAAGCATCCAACAATAGAATTTCTATTTAGTATTATTTTTTCTTCCCATATTTTCATAATCTCATTTTAAACCTATTTACCAAAATTAAAAGAAGTCTGATAATCGTTTCGTAGTAGTGTCTTGGAGGTATAGGTGGATCTTTAGTGAGTTGCATTAAAAAACTATGGTATGGAATATTGTAACTACCATAGTTCATTAGTTTGTTAAATAATTAGATGTGAAAATAGTAATAAACTATTTCACGAATAATAATTCCAAGTAATAATCCTCCTATAATAAATGGAATCAACTTTTTCATATCTAAATCCTCTACTTATTTTTCTTATAAAAAATATAAAAAAACGGTTACATAAATCAATGAAAAAACGTCAAAAATGATGAAACTTTTGTGAAAACAAATAAAGCTATAAAGAACATAAGAAAAAGAGTTTGAAATAAACAGATAAGATTACTTTTAAGACTATACAAAAAAGAAGCCATTTAGGCTTCTAAAAAGGAGAAGCTACGAACAGTAGCTATTTTATGAAAAAATCATTTGAATGTTTTTTCTATAACTATATTCTAAACCTACTTTTATAGAAAATGTTCTATTGAATTCGGTAAAAGATAAAGAAATAGATACGATTCATGAAAACGTTTACATAAATAAAAGGTGGAGAGTATCCACCTTCTAAATTAGTCTAGATCTTCACCTTGAGATGCAATGCACTTCTTATACCAGAAGAAAGAATCTTTTCTACTTCTAGAGAAGTCACCAGTTCCATCATCGTTTCTATTAACATAGATGAAACCATATCTCTTATACATTTCACCAGTACCTGCAGATACTAAGTCAATTGGGCCCCAAGTTGTATAGCCAATGAGGTTAACGTTATCGATTTCAATAGCGTCTTTCATAGCTTTAACATGATCTCTTAAGTAATCGATTCTGTAAGAGTCATGGATAGAACCATCTTCTTCGACCTTATCAATCATACCCATACCATTTTCAACGATCATGAATGGTGTTGTAGGGTATCTATCAGCTAGCTTGTTTAATGTATAACGTAATCCAAGTGGATCGATCTGCCATCCCCAAGGAGTAGCTTCAAGATATGGGTTCTTGCATCCCATAAATACATTTCCCTTAGCTAATTCATCTTCATGTGTTGTTACACAGTTTGTCATGTAGTAAGAGAAAGTATACATGTCAACGACACCTTCTTTGAGAATCTTCTTATCTTCTTCATTATCCATGAAGGATGTATCTGTAACACCTTGTGATTTAGCGAATGACTTAGCGAAGTGAGGATATGCACCTCTGATCATAACATCACCACAATAGTTATTCATTTGGTCATCCTTTTGTTGGTTCAAGAACTGATCCTTTGGATCTGGTGTTAGACCATAAGAAGACATATGCGCAATCATCAAACCAATCATGAAATTAGGATTGATCTTATGTCCTTCAATAACTGTCTTAGCACTCGCAACAAATTCGTTGTGTAGAGCTTCGAAACGCTTTTGAGGATCATCAATGAGCTTATCTACAGGTCTTTGTTCTGTGTTAGCTAGATCTTCTTCACAAACATAACCTACACCATTGTAGGAGCCACCACCTGGCATCAAAGCACAGTTGATTTCATTGAATGTTAACCAATATTTGACCTTATCCTTGTATCTTTCAAAACATGTAACAGCGTATTTAACGAATAGATCAATTACTTTACGATCTACGAATCCATGATACTTTGTTACGATTCCCCAAGGAATTTCATAATGTGATAATGTAACCAATGGTTCAATACCATATTTTTTACATTCATCAAATACTTCATCATAAAACTTTAGACCAGCTTCATTTGGTTGTTCATCATCTCCATTAGGATAGATTCTTGACCAGTTGATAGATAATCTAAATACTGTCCAACCCATTTCAGCGAATAATGCGATATCTTCTTTAAAATGATGATAGAAGTCAATAGCTTCATGAGAAGGATAATAAACACCTTCTTCAATAACTGGAGAGAACATTCTTGGTGTATTAACGTTACCTCCCTTTAACATGTCAGCACAGGATAGTCCTTTGCCATCTGTTAGGTAAGCACCTTCGCACTGGTTAGCTGCGACAGCACCACCCCATAAAAAATTTTTTGGAAATGCCATAATTAAATTTTTTCTTCCTTTCAACAGTATTATTGTATAACGGATGAAAGCGTGTTCAAAATGTTTTGCTTAAAAAATTTTGTTAATTATAATTATAGATAATGTAAAGGGGAATAGTATGAAGAAAGAAAAGATAATGGGGTCTGTTGATTTATTGAATGGACCAATTTTAAAGAATCTGATTATATTTATGATTCCAATTTTTATATCAAATTGTTTTCAACAACTTTATAACGCTGTAGATACTGCACTTGTTGGAAATGTTTTAGGGGAAAATTCATTAGCTGCTGTAGGTGCTACAGCGTCTATCTTTGAATTATTGGTTGGTTTTTCGATGAGCTTAAGTTCTGGATTTTCTATCGTTATCGCTAGAGCATATGGTTCTGGCAATAAAACAAGAATGAAGAAAGCAGTAGCGGGATCCATTGTGATTGGTGTATTTACAACATTGTTATTAACAGTGATTTCTATCTTCTGTTTAAGACCGTTGTTAGTGTTGATTGATACACCAGAAGAAATCATGGAAGAAGCATTAGCGTATATCTCTGTGATTGGATACTTTGTTGTGGTAATGTTTGCGTATAACTTATGTTCAGGAATATTAAGATCAATTGGTAACTCTGTTATGCCACTTGTATTCTTAGTATTTTCATCCTTATTAAATATCTTCTTAGACTATGCATTCATGGCGTGGTTAGGAATGGGGGTAGCTGGAGCAGCTATCGCAACTGTCGTATCACAAGGTGTTAGTTCAGTACTTTGTATCATCTATATGATCTCTAAAGTTAAAGAAGTCGTTCCATCTAAAGAAGACTTTGGTTGGGATAGTGAATTGATGAAGGATCTAGCTGGCCAAGGTTATGCGATGGCTATCATGGGATCTGTTGTATCAATTGGTAGTATCATTCTTCAATCAGGTATCAATGGTCTTGGAACAAAGATCATTGCAGGACACGTCGCTGCTAGAAAAGTATATGCGTTGATGAATTTACCATTCATGTCTATGGGGGTAGCGATTTCTACATTCATTGGACAAAACAAAGGATGTAATCAAGGTGCTAGAATCTTAAGAGCGATGAAAGATGCGTATCTATTTGATGTCGTATTTGCGGGAATTTGTACTTTGATCTTGGCGTTTAGTGCTCCTACTTTGATTCATTTGATATCAGGTAGTACAGATGAAACGATATTATCAAATGGTTCTAGATTCTTATATGTTGTTGGACCATTCTATGCGATACTAGGAATGTTAATGCAGACGCGTTTCGCTCTACAAGGATTAGGTTCTAAGATCTTACCTTTATTCTCATCCTTGATTGAATGTGTAGGAAAGATCTTGTTTACGATATTCTTGATTCCTTTATTTCAATATGAAGCAGTTATTTGGTGTGAACCTATCATTTGGTGTTTGATGTTGATTGAATTATTGATTAGTTTCCACTGTAATGATTATGTCAAACAAGTTAAGTTAGAATTGAAGAAGTAAAAATATCCCTCTAGTTATAAAACTAGAGGGAGTTCTTTTGTTAGAAGTTTAAGAATGTTTTTAGAATAACAAATATAAAATAGAAAAGGATCAATTGTTTGTGTCTTAGAAGTAATGCGATGTATTCTCTTAAAGTAGCTGGTGGTACATAATACATCGCTGTCTTGCCACCAATACAATAAGCATTTAGACCTATTTCTTTTGTGAGAAATGCCGTACGTAATACATGGAAATCGCTTGTAGATACAACACATGTACTATTTTCTTTCATTAACTTTTTAGAGAATAGTAGGTTTTCTTTTGTGGTAGTTGATTGATTCTCTAAGATGATCTTATCTTCAGATATTCCTTGAGATACAAGATAGTTTTTCATAGCTTCTGCTTCTGAATTAACTTCATCATTTCCCTTTCCACCAGAAACAATAAATGATCCATGATCATTTGTATCATGATACCAAGATAAAGCTTTATCTAATCGAGACTTTAATAGTGGTGTTACGGTACCATCTTTTCGGATACCACAACCTAATGTAATGATATAGTCACAAGGATATGGTTTTTTAAGATGTGTATAAACAAAGGAATATACAAAGAATCCGCCGACTGCTAGAGGAACAAGTAATACGATATACATCATAAATGTATAAAATAAAACTTCTTCTTCCTTCCCACTTAATCCTCCAAAACAATTGGTATACCAAGCATATGCACCAAAGAAAGTAACAACGCTCCAAAAGATTGGTTGAATGTGTGCTAGAGAAACACTTTCTTTTCTTATGACATAGAATCCATCAACTAATAGAAATAGACCTGTAAAAATAATACTAAATAGTAGTATGGTAAAAAATATCATTACAAATGTAGGTCCAATAGAAGTGGGATAGATCATACAAACAAGGGAAACGATCAAATAATAGATAGCTAATTCTAATAAGAATCCAATATAGATTTGTCTAGGTTCTTTTCGAATCATAAAAAATGAAATGATAGAAAATAATATTGTTAATCCAATATAGATATATAACATGTTCATATT
>CAVCCE010000001.1:0-25545 GCA_963600555.1 Duodenibacillus sp. | reverse complement strand
GAGTATCGTGCTATGGCAAAAGCAGCATTGAACTTTGGTGTTACGCCAGTAGAGATGAAGGAAATCACTTATCAAGCAACTGCATATTTAGGAATAGGAAGAACATTTCCATTCTTAAAAGCAAACAATGAAATCCTAACTGAGGCTGGTGTATCTTTACCTTTAGAACCACAAGGTACAACAACACATGAATCTAGATTGATGGATGGAAACCAAACACAAATCGATATCTTTGGCGAAGGTATGAGAGGTTCTTATGAAAAAGGACCACAGGAAAGTGTACATATCAATAAGTGGTTAGCTGATAACTGTTTTGGTGATTACTACACAAGAAAAGGTTTGAACTATAACCAAAGAGAAATGATTACGTTCTGTTTCTTATCTGCACAGGGTGGTTGTGAACCTCAATTAACAGCACATGCTAGTGCGAATATGAAGATTGGAAATGATAAGCAATTCTTGATCAAAGTATTGTCACAATGTATGCCATACATCGGTTATCCAAGAACATTAAATGCACTAAGATGTGTAAATGAAGCAAGTGAAAAGTAAGAAGATCCGAAAGGGTCTTTTTTTGAAGAAAACATAAAATATGTTAGTGAAATGTAAGATTTAGGTTTTAAAAAAAGACATTTCGTATTAAACTTAAACAGGCAAGAATAGGCATGTCATATAAGGCATGACAGGAGAGGAAAGAAATGGTTAAGGAAACTGTAGTTTTTGCATTAACATCTAGCACTGATTTAGCAGCATCTATTTGTAAGAAGTTAGGTCTTCCATTAGGAAAGATCAAAGTTGAACACTTCGCAGATGGAGAAATTCTCGTTGAACCACAAGAATCTATTCGTGGAAGATCCGTATTCATTGTGCAATCCACATGCACACCTGTAACAGAACATTTGATGGAAGTATTGATCTGCATCGATGCTTGTAAGAGAGCTTCAGCAGGAGAAATCAATGTTATTATGCCTTATTATGGTTATGCACGTCAGGACAGAAAAGCTGCCCCACGTCAACCTATCACTTCAAAGTTAGTAGCTAACTTATTAACAGTAGCTGGTGCTAACAGAGTTATCACATTTGACTTACATGCTTCACAGATCCAAGGATATTTTGATATCCCAATTGATGATCTAACAGCAGTACCAATGATAGGACGTTACTTTGTAGAAAAGAACTTCCCTAAGGATTCTGTTTGTGTAGTATCACCAGACCACGGTGGAGTTGTCCGTGCAAGAAGATTAGCTGATATCTTAGATGCACCTATCGCTATCATCGATAAGAGAAGACCAAAGCCTAACATGGTTGAAGCACAGAACATCATTGGTGATGTACAGGATAAGATCTGTATCGTTGTAGATGATATCTGTGATACTGCTGGTACATTATGTGCTGGTTGTCAGATTCTAAAGGATCATGGTGCTAAGGAAGTATACGTTGGTATTACACATGGTATCTTCTCTAGAGATGCAGCAGAAAAGATTGAAAATTCTGTTATTAAAGAATTGGTTATCTCTGACACAATTCCATTTACAGAAGAAAAGGCAGCTAAGACAAGTAAGGTTACTGTTCTTTCAATCGCTGATATGTTAGCTAATACAATTGATGCTATCAAGAATCATACACCAGTATCTCATGTGTATGATGATTATAAGAAAGAAGAAGCTGAATAATGAATAATAAAGGATCCGAGAGGATCCTTTTATAATACAATGTTATTTTTTAAACTCTAAATTAGCATATATCTTTTCCATTCTAGAGTCTGGATAATGATTATCAATATATCTTTCAAATATATTTGTTGATTGTTTTCCTTGGTCTCTTTGATACCATCTATAAACAGTGGAACCAGACATGAATGAATTGAATATCATGAATAGTAATAGTAGAGAAGTAAGAGGTTTGCCTACTTTGTTTGGTATCTTTAGGATCCAAGTAGCCATGATTGGATATATCGTTTTGATCCAAAGAACACCTAAGATTCCCCAGAAGATAGAATATTCTAAACAAATCCTTCCGTTGAGATTATATGGCATTGCGCTGTAATCCCACGAAGTAGAACCAAATGCAAGTTCTTGGATGAAACTACATAGATATTCAACAACGGATCCACTAATGAATCCTCCAATGAAAGAATAAATTCCACTTCTATTTCTATACTTGTATAAACTATAAGTTAATACAAGAGCACCAAATCCATATACTAAGTTGAATGGTCCATAAATCAAACCGACTCTAGATTCATAGTGACCTCTTGTAATCAAACACCAAAGTGTTTCAATTACAACACCACCAAAACAACCAATAAAGAATACCCAAAATAACTTATTAAATGTTGCTCCTGAGGCAAAATGATGAGTAATCTTTTCTTCATAATCAATTTCAGCATTTGTTGGTTTAACAGGGAATATTCTAAATTTTTTATGACTCTTTCTTTCATGCTTTTCTGCTTCTTTGATTCTTGTTCGGATCTCATCTGATTGGTTTCTTGTCTTGATGGATAATCGAGCAAAGGTTTCAGATGCATCTGTTAATATATCCGCTTCTTCTAACATTGCATTCTTTAGTTTAGGCATTGTAGAAATACCTTCTTCTGTACCTTTGGCTAACGCATCATATTGAGAATGTAATGTTGTACCAGTTACTTCTTCTAAGTCTTTTAGATCCTCTTTTGTTTTGTTGTAACGATATTTCCACTTTTCATTCATATCATTTGTTTTGATTTTCTTATTAAACATGAAAGAATTATAACTTCTTACAGACAAAGTAAAAAGAGACATTCGTCTCTTTTTGTTGCGTCTTTTGCTGTAATTGATGAGAATTAGAGCTTTACGACGTTGGAAGCTTGTGGTCCACGGTCACTTTCTGTGACATCGAATTCTACAGAAGCACCTTCATCAAGTGTCTTGTAGCCATCGGACTGAATTGCGGAATAGTGTACGAATACATCCTTTCCGTCTTCTGCTGTAATGAATCCATAGCCCTTCTCAGCATTGAACCATTTTACTTTTCCTGTTGCCATTTCGAGTCTCCATTTCTACATATCCCAATAACTAATTGTAAGTGAATTAAAACTAGGTACCTGTATGTACCTTTAATATTAGTGTTTTTATGCATGAAAATCAAGAAATTTAATGTTAAATGTCATAAAAGAAAACGATTGCACCATTGACAATGTAAGCGGTTTCTTTTACAATTTCAAAAAAAGAGAGGTATAAGAAAATGAAAAAGATAATATTAAGTAAATTATGTGCTTTAAGTATTGCTGTGAGCACTTTGTTTTCGTTTCTGCCAGTTTTTGCCGGTACAGCGACTGTTTCAGGACAAGGGTATAATGTTACGGCTACGGCAACAACGACTTACGTTTCTTGCTCGGTGACTGGCTCATCATCTAGTGGTTCAACAGCAACAGTGATGGGTTGGGCAAGAGGTATTGATGGAAGTGTTTATATAGGTGCTAGAAGTGGAAGTACTTATGTGAATTGGTATATAAGTTCTGTTTCTGGTTACTCAGCTTGGAGTTATTGCAAAGGAAAAGGTATACTTTCAACAGGGAGAGCATTCACAACAACTGCAGCGTATGCATAAGGCTTTTTATGAAATGTAAAGTATTATTGATAATTTTTACTCTACTTGTTTCGAGTTCTTGTGAATCTACAAAATCATTTTCTAAAAACCTTTTGAATTTAAATGAAGATTTAATTTCTCCGATGGCTCAATCTTCTTATATGACTAATCTATTTACAACATTTTCTGAAGATTCGTTTTACTATTTATCTAATGGTGGAGTTTTATTTGCGTATGATAAAGATGGAACAAATTTAGAAATTGGTTCTGTGAATTATATTGATGATAAACCAGTTGGATCTACTTTAGATGGTTTAGATTCGTTTGAAAATTATGAAGATATAGGAATGAACGGTGAAGGATTTATCTATTTCGATAATAAACTAATCTATGAAAGTACATATCAAAACAGTGATGGTGAAATAAAATATCGTTTGAATTCAATTGATAAAACAGGAAATGATTTTCAAAATCTTTTAACTTTAGATTATGAACCATCCTATTTTACTATTCAAAAAAATAGAATTGCGATATCTGAAGTACCTCATGAAGATGGAAGTTCAATATTACATATATATGATTTATCTGGCAATGAATTAAAATCTATTTCTATTGATTCTGGAATTTTAAATGTTATTAGTGATAATGATCTATTTATAATTAAAAGTCAAAAATCATTATATTCTGTAAATATTGATTCATTAGAATTAAATATGTTAGAAAATGATGCATATTATTTTTACGCGTATAATGGGAATGTATCTTATTATACAGTAGATATCCCAGATGATTATGAAACAACACAAGATACAACATCTATCAAGGTTCATTCAGGAATCAAAAGTTATGTTTCTGACGATGTTTTGTTTGAAATGGATGATGTATTAATTGATTACTTTGATGATGATTTTATTTATGTGACTACAATAGAAGAAGAACATACAAAATACAAAGTATATGATTGGAAAGGAAACTTACTACACGAAATAACACCATATGATTCACTAGGAGAATCTAAGTATGGAGCGATTCAAGTTGCTCTTAAAGATATGGAATATAGTGCTATCGTTAAAATTTGGAATAATCAAATTATTGGAAGTTATAATGGTGAGTCAGACATCCAATTATTTGCTTGTAATATTGATAGCGGAGCCTGTCAATATTTGAAATATTAAATGATGTTTTTATGGCAAATAATATATTACAAATAAAAAACCTAACAAAGAACTATGGTAAGATCATAGCTTTGGATCATATCAATCTTTTGTTATGTAATGGCGTATATGGATTGCTAGGACATAATGGTGCAGGTAAATCAACACTTCTAAATATATTGACTTGTACATTGAATTATGATGAAGGCAGTATTCTTTATAATGGAACAGATATCTTGAAACTGGGAAAAGAATATAGAAATATATTAGGATTTATGCCACAAGCACAACATCTATCTGTTGATCTAACAGTAGAAGATTTTCTTTATTACATAGCTTCATTGAAGAAAATCAAACATTGTAAAGAAGTCATTCCTTCTTTATTAAAGAAGGTAAATATGTACCAATATCGCAAAAGAAGTTTAAAAGGATTATCTGGTGGTATGCGACAACGGGTGATGATTGCTCAAGCTTTGTTGAATGATCCTAAGATTTTGTTATTGGATGAACCTACTGCTGGATTAGATCCAGTTGAAAGAAAGAATTTAAGGAATATCATTGCGAGCATTGGGGAAGATAGAATCATACTATTAGCTACACATGCCATATCGGATGTTGAATTTATTGCTTCAGAAATCATTATGATGAAGAATGGAAAAGTATTGACTTGTAGTAGTCAACAAGAATTAATGCAAAAGACAAAAGTCTATGAATCGAATCTAGATGTTGATGCGTTGTTAGAAATTAATCCTAACTTAAAAGTAGTAAATCAAACATATGTAAATAATGAAATACACACTCGTTTTATTTCTGATATACCTGTAGGTGATATCGTTAGTACAACATTAGATGATGTATATCTAGATTGGTTGGAATGATATGTTCTACACAGAAATGAAGAGATTATTAAAACATAAAACATTCCTATTATTAATAGGAATCTTTATGTTGTTATCTGTTTTACAAAATGTAATGATATTAAACAGAGAAGATGTAAAACAATTAAACAATGATCTATTAACAATCAATGATATTGATTTTTCTCAATATGATAGTGCTTGGCAACAAGCAGAGTATCTTGGATATTCAGAAGAAGGTGCTACTAGAGCTAACTTAAAACAGAAATATATTACGAATGTAGATGAACAAATAGAAAATATACAAAGCAGATTGAATTCCGTTTTGTTTTCTTCTGAAGAGAATCAAACAGAATTAAAGTATCAATTAGAAATGTATCAATCATTAAAAGAATATTCACCTAGTATCATGAATGATGTTGTATTCTCTGATTGTTCTAATAATGTGGTATACTGGAATTTCTTTTATCTGTTTATTGGCTTGTTTATCATCTATCTTTTGATTCAACAAGATAAAGATAGTTCGTTACTACCGTTGTATGGAAGTACAGTTACTTCTATGAAATCTATCATTCTATCTAAGATATTTGTTATGATATTGGTACTACTATCATTGTTTCTATTTAAAACAATTATTGATATGAGTACTTTCTTGTTTTGTGGTTTGGATTTATCGGCACCTATTCAACATTTATATAATTATGATGTCACTTCCTTTACTTTATCTATTGGTAATTACTATCTCTTATTAACAGGAAGCATGCTGATAACGGTATTTGTTATTCTTTTCTTGTTTATTTGTTTGTATTGTTTATTTCAAAATACTTCGATTTCTTTTGTAGTTATTGTTGTATTTATGATTATCGAACTATTAGCTTATAACTATGTATCAATTGCTTCATCATTTAAGATATTTAAAGAAATCAATCTATGGGCGGTGTTGGTAAGTACAAAATTAATAGATCAATTGATTTATATTGTTGGTAATGTAGTTCCGCAATCATGTTGTTTGCTGGGATTATTCATTGCTATGGTATTGTTATTGTTTTTTGCTGATGTTTATTTGTATCAAAATTTATTTCACAAGAAAACACATATATTTAGAAAGTTTACTCTTAGAAGTAAACATGTATCTATATACCAATGGAAAGATATTTTGATTTCATCAAAAGGATTGCTTATTGTTTTTGGAATATTGATATATTGTGTTGTTAACGTATCAAACTATACTGTTATTAAAAGTACATCGGAAGCTAGTTATGAAGCCTTTGTTCAACAATACTATGGGGAAATTAATGATGATTTGATTCAGAAAATCAAAGAAGATAAATTAGAAATCCTAATTGCTAATAATCGTTCCGATGAACTTGTTCAAAAGATTAATGATGGAGAAGAACTAAGTGGAGAAGAAGCAAAAGAGTTATCAGAACTAGAAATGTTAAGAAGTCATAAAGATGATATCCAAAGAATTGAAGATGAAGTTAATGCATTAAATGAAGTTGGTTCTCAATACTTTAGTGATAATAGTTCGCTAGAACTATTGGTAGAAAAGAGGAATGAGACAGGTTCATTGTTGAAGTGGTTATTAGTATTCATACCAATTATAGTGATTGTCTTTTCTACAATGGTACCTTTCTATCAAACAAAGATATCTTCTTTATTCTTTAGTACATATGTCGGTGAAAGAAAATATCTAATGAAACAATGGATCCATTTCTTTATAGTTGGAATGATATTAATGTTTATTGTATATGGAAGTCATATGTATAAGATTACAACAAATTATGCTTATACTTTTGTGGATATGCCAATCAATCAAGCATTGGGTGTCTCTTCGAATATTCATTTATTGACATGGTTTATCTTATCTTGTGTGAATAAATTATTGGTATTATCTATTGTGATATCAGGAAGTATGTATCTATCTAGAAAGATGGGAATGATAGCTGGAATCGTTACAATGAGCAGCATCTTATTTGTACTATTGTTATGTCCGATAGGTCTCGCAATGATATTGAGATATGACTATCTGAATCATTTATTGTGGTATGTTGTGATATGTGGAATGATTCTATTTGGAGATGTTCTATTGTTGATTCAATGAGTTTTTCTTTTCAAAATAAAGTATTACACGTATAATAAAAGCACTGAAAAGCAATGAAGAGAAGAGTAGTTCTAGAAAGAATCATAGAGAGTAGATGGTTGGGTGTAAATCTACATTCAGAAGGAATGAAGATGGTCTTGGAGCTGGATATTTGAATAGAGTATCCCGGATGAACTCCGTTAAAACAATTGAGAGTCTTTATAAATATATAAAGGAAGATAAAGGTGGTAACGCGTGCAAGACGTCCTTTCATTAGGGATGTCTTTTTCTGTTTGAGGAGGTGTAAAAATGGAAAATAAGGGACCATATTATTTAACAACGGCGATTGCGTATACGTCAGGTAAACCACACATTGGTAATGTGTATGAAATCGTATTGGCAGATGCTATCGTACGTTATAAAAGACAAGTAGGATACGATGTACGTTTCCAAACTGGTACAGATGAACATGGACAAAAGGTAGAAGAAAAGGCAAATAAAGCTGGTATTTCTCCTAAGTCATTTGTTGATCAAGTATCACAAGAAATCAAACAACAGTTTGATGTTATGAATGTTTCTTATGATAAGTTCATGAGAACAACTGATCCATATCATGAAAAACAAGTTCAGAAGATCTTTAAGAAACTTTATGATCAAGGTGATATCTATAAAGGCCATTATGATGGTTTGTATTGTCAAGAATGTGAAGCATTCTATACACCATCTCAAATCACAGAAGAAGGAAAATGTCCTGTTTGTGGTGGAGAGCTAAAAGAAATGCAGGAGGAAGCTTACTTCTTCAAGATGAGCAAGTATGCTGATAGATTGATGAAGTATATTGAAGATCATCCACATTTCATTCAACCTGAAAGTAGAAAGAATGAAATGATCAACAACTTCTTGAAACCAGGTCTTCAAGATCTATGCGTATCTCGTACTTCATTCAAGTGGGGAATTCCTGTAGATTTTGATCCTAAGCATGTTGTATATGTATGGATCGATGCTTTGACAAACTATATTACTGGTCTTGGATATGATGTTGATGGAAATCATGATCCATTATTTGAAAAATATTGGCCAGCTGATTTACATTTGATTGGTAAAGATATCGTGCGTTTCCATACGATCTATTGGCCAATCATGTTGATGGCTTTGGATGTACCACTACCTAAACAAATCTTTGGTCATCCATGGTTGTTGACAGGTGATTCTAAGATGAGTAAGTCTAAGGGTAACGTAATCTACGCAGATGATTTAGTATCTCTATTTGGTACAGATGCTGTGAGATATATCATGTTACATGAAATGCCATTTGCACAAGATGGACATATTACATATGAACTCATGATTGAAAGAATCAATAGTGATCTAGCGAACAACTTAGGTAACTTGGTTAATAGAACATTATCTATGGAAAACAAATACTTCAATGGTGTTGTTGCTAATCCAAATGAAAATGATGATGTTGATGAAGATTTGAAACAAGTTGTAACAAATACTGTGAAGCTAGTAGATGAATCTATGGATACTTTACATGTAGCTGATGCAATTGATCATATCCTTGATTTGTTCTCTAGATGTAATAAGTACATCGATGAAACAGAACCTTGGAAGCTTGCAAAGGATCCTGAAAAGATTGGTAGACTCGCAACAGTTCTATATAACTTATTAGAATCTGTAAGAATTGGTGCTATCTTATTGAAACCATTCTTACCGGAAACAGCTGAAAAGATCCTTGCTTCATTGAATACTGCTAAGACAAGTGAAGATGATCTAACATTTGGTCTATTAGAAAGTGGTATTAAGGTTACAGATCAACCTGAAATCTTGTTTGCTAGACTAAAAGAAGATGAAGTCATGGCTAAGGTCGAAGAAATTCAAAACAAGATCAAGAAAGAAGTTAAGGAAGCTAAGAAAGAAGTTAAGCCAGAAGTTACAATTGATGACTTCTCTAAACTTGATCTAAGAGTAGGACAAGTACTATCTTGTGAAAAGCATCCAGATGCAGATAAATTATTGATCTTGAAGGTTGATCTTGGTGAAGGACAACCTAGACAGATCGTTTCTGGACTAGCAGCTTCTTATACACCTGGTCAAATGATTGGTAAGCATATCGTAGTCATTGCTAATCTAGCACCAGCTGTTATTAGAGGTGAAGAAAGTAATGGAATGTTACTTGCTGGTAAAGAAAATGGACAGATTGCAGTTGTAGAAGTAAACGGTCTATCTGCAGGAACAAAAATCAGTTAATGAAGAGGACTCAAATTGAGTCCTTTTTTCATGGTATACTAGATACATGGAAAAATTCACAGTCGTAGCACGTCCTGATGAAAAATCAGAGGAATTAGAAAAAGTAATCGAAACAAAACTAGTGGAACATGGTTTTGTTAGAGATGATGAGCATCCAAAAACAGTTATTGTTGTTGGTGGTGATGGTACATTTATTTATGCCGTGCATAAATTTATTGATCAACTACAAGATGTTCGTTTTTTCGGCTTGCATAGAGGTACATTAGGTTTCTATTCTGATTATAGAGATTGTGAGTTGGGTGATTTCTTAGATGTATTGATCCATGATACTGGTAAAGAAGAAATCTTATCTGTGTTACGTGGCGAAGTGAATGGAAAAAGATATTACGCATTGAATGAGATACGTATTGAGAATGTTGCGAGAACACAAGTGTTGAATGTAGAAATCAATGGTGTTGAACTAGAAACGTTTAGAGGAACAGGAATGAGTGTTTGTACACAGCTTGGTTCTACTGCGTATAATCGCTCTCTTGGTGGAGCAATCATTCAAGATGGATTAGATCTGATCGAGATGGCGGAGATATCTGGTATTCATCACAGTAAATATAGAAGTTTATCTGCACCTATCGTATTAAAGAGTGATAGTGTGATTCGTTTTGATTCTGAATCATTTGATGGAGCTATCTTAGGCGTTGATAGTGAAGTGTATGTATTAGATAAAGATACGACTTCTATTGAAATCAAAGTATGTTCACAAAGACATATCAAAGTATTGAGAGGGAAGAAAGTATCCTATTTTGATCGTTTAAAGATGTTATATTAATAGGGTAGAAGAGTGTATATGAAAAAATGGAGAGGATTATTTGAAATCGTTAGGTTTCCAATAGAAGTATTATTTGTTGCTTTCCTTTTATCTGGAGTAGGAAATTTATTAACAAATAATATATTTGGAATATCTTATTTAATTAATAATGATTATGTAAGCATGTTTGCGGAAGTGTTGATGAAAGGATCACAATTTGTAATCGTTAACTTTCCTTTACTATTCTTAATTAAACTTGTTGCTCGTAAGAATGGATCAAGTGTAACGATCATTAGTGCAATCATTGGATATGTGACGTTTTTATGTACGACAATGTTGGTAGCTAAAAGTGATATGACATCAACGGCATATTCTTCTATTTTGGGATTAAGTTTATCTAAATCTACGATAGCTAGTTATTCTGGAACAACAAGATATCCATTACAAACAGGACTATTAGGAATCGCTGTGATAGCTTTTGGAACATTGTTAATATTTAATAAAACAAAGAATAAGAATGAATACGGATTGTTTTCTTTTATATCAAAGGAAACAGCTTGTGTACTCAATGTGTTTGTTTATTCAGGAATCGTAGGAATCTTGTTTGCGATAGGTTGGCCATATATCATAGCAGCAGTTGATAAACTTGTAAGCTTTATATCTGTTGATACGACAAATCCAGTTAATTTAACATTGTATGGAATCTTAGATGGCTTATTTTCTACATTGAATCTAGGAACATTGATTCGTCAACCATTTTGGTTTAGTTCGAATGGTGGTAGTTCTATTGGTATTACTGGTGTTGTTGCGACTGGTGATGTATCTGTATGGGCTGCACAAATTGCATCTGGTACGATTACAGGACAAGCTGGTAGATTCATCACACCTTACTATATTTTGAATATCTTTGCGATACCTGGAATGATTTGGGGCATGTTCTCTTTAGAAACAAATCCATTAAAAAAGAATAGAGTAAGAGTCGTATGTATCATTGCGACAATCGTATCAATGATATCCGGTACATTATTGCCGGTTGAATTGATGTTATTGTTCTTAGCACCATTATTATATATAGGACATTTAGCTTGTATGGGTATCTTGTTTGGAACATTACAAGCATTACATCTATATTTAGGATTTAACTCTACGGAAGTTTCTACTATGACAGCTTTACCTGGTACATTACCAGAATTAATTACTTACGTAACAAATTCGCAACTTCGAACAACGATATTATGGTTGATGGTAGTTGGTGCAGTGATGATGTTGTTGTACTTCTTTATGACAAGGATGTATTTTGAATCATTCGCAATTGATTTATTTAGAACAGGTGATAAAGAACGTTTGGTGAAGGGCGTTCTAAAAGCATTAGGTAACTTAGAAAATATCAAAGGAATCGAATCAGATTGTTTCTTGTTGTCAGTAGCTATCTATGATGCAAATAAGATCGATATAGCTAGATTGAAAAAACTAGGTGCTAGTAAAGTGGTTGAAACAGCAACAGGATATGATATTTATCTTGGTTCTACAAGTACGATCGTTCGTAAAGGAATAGAAAAAGAGAAGAGAAGTATTGAAGCATAGGTTGACCTATGCTTTTTCTTTGAAAGTTGCAGAAGTATCACTGCGGTGATACAAAAAATAAATCATCATTTCAAATAATAAAAAATGAAAGTGTTATAATATTTTCACTATGGCAAAAGAAAAAACATATTCACCAATGATGCAACAATATCTCAAAGTGAAGGAAAACTACCAAGACACATTAGTGTTCTATCGTATTGGTGACTTCTATGAGATGTTTTTTGATGATGCAAAGATTGCATCAAAAGAATTAGATCTAGTTTTGACAGGGAAGAATGCAGGGGTAGAAGAAAGAATTCCAATGTGTGGGGTACCTCATCATGCGGTATCTTCCTATATTCAAAGACTTGTTTTGAGAGGGTATAAGATCGCTATTGTTGAACAAGTACAAGATCCTAAGGAAGCAAAGGGAATCGTTCAAAGAGATGTTATTCGTGTTATCACTCCTGGTACAGTGATGGATGAGATCACAGATGAAAAGTCATCTGTATATTTGGCAGCAATTACAGATTATTCTTATGGATATTCCATTGCGTTTGTTGAAGTGTCAACAGGTGAAAACTATGTTGAGAATTGTGAACATAAAGATTCTGTGTTATTACAGTTGATTTTAAAGAATAACGCAAGAGAAATCGTTGTTCATAAGGGATTTAGAGAAAAGATCATTAAACAGTTAAGAAATATGCAAGTAACGATTTCTTATTGTGAAGAAGATTCTATTGATGAACAATATAATCCTTTATGTGAATCTATCGTTAAAGATTATGATAGAAAATCATATGGTTTGATGTTGCATTATCTAGAAGAAACACAGAAGCATATGTTATCTCATTTACAACCATGTACAGTTGAAACTGAGAGTGCTTCATTATATATGGATTATTCCACAAGAATGAATCTAGAACTTACAAAACCACTCCATGAAAATGGAAAAGCAATCACATTGTGGTCTTTCTTAGATGTATGTAGAAGTGCTATGGGTTCTAGACAATTGCGTAAGTGGATTGAAAAACCATTGGTAGATCAAGAAGAAATTGAAAGAAGATATGCGAAGACAGAATGGCTTATGAAGAACTTCATGGCTAGAGCTAGTGTAAGAGATTCTTTATACAATATCTATGACTTACAAAGATTGATAGCACGATGTGCATTGAATACAGCGAATGCAATAGATACACAAAGACTATCTAAAACATTAGAAGAAGTACCAAATATTCTACAAAAGATCAATTGTGATGAATTTAAAGAGTACAAGAACATTGATCCATTAACGACATTATATGAAAAATTGAAAGATGCTTTTGTGGAGAATCCACCAGTTAGTTTGAGTGATGGTGGAATCTTTAGAGATGGATATAATGCTGAATTAGATGAAGCTAGATCCATTCAAAGAGGTGGAAAAGATTTCATTTCGACATTAGAAGCACAAGAAAAAGAACGTACAGGAATCAAGACATTAAAGGTTGGATACAATAAAGTCATTGGATACTTTATTGAAATTTCAAAAGCTGCAGCTAGAGAAGTGAAACCTGAATGGGGATATATTCGTAAACAAACACTTACAAATAATGAAAGATTTATTTCTCCTGAATTGAAGGAAAAAGAAGATATGATCCTTCATGCAGAAGAGAACGCAATTCGTATTGAAAAAGAATTGTTTAATGAAATATTAGAAGAAATCAAAAAGTATTTACCACAATTACAGAAGCTAGCTAAAGCACTAGCTGAAATAGATTGTTATTGTGCATTGGCGGAAGTATCTAGTAAATATCATTATGTTAGACCTACATTTACAGATGACTTATTAGATATTGAAAATGGAAAACATCCTATCTTAGATGAAATGATGAAGAATCCTAGATATGTATCTAATTCTGTAAAGATGGATAGAGATAACAGTATTCTCTTGATTACTGGTCCTAACATGGGTGGTAAATCCACTTACATGCGTCAAACAGCATTGATCATCATCATGGCACAGATTGGTTGTTTCGTCCCATGTAAATCATGTAGTATGCCAGTGTTCGATAAGATCTTTACACGTATTGGAGCTAGCGATGATATCTTAAGTGGACAATCTACATTCATGGTTGAGATGACCGAAGCAAATCGTGCACTACAGGAAGCAACAGATAAGTCATTGATCTTATTTGATGAAATTGGTAGAGGTACATCTACATATGATGGTATGGCTTTGGCACAAAGTATGATTGAATATATCGCAACATGCTTGCATGCGAAAACGATGTTTTCAACACACTATCATGAATTGACGATGTTAACGGATAATGTACCATGTGTTAGAAATGTACATGTTGTAGTAAAAGAAGACAACGAAGAAGTTACTTTCTTATATAAGATAAAAGATGGTCCTGCAGGACAATCTTACGGTATCAATGTAGCTAGATTAGCTGGTTTACCAGAAAGTGTATTAACACGTGCGAAAGAACTCCAAAAAGAACTTGAGAGTAAAAAGAGAGTTGTTCAACAGAACTTCCAACTTGTTGAAATGACAAAAGAAGATAAACAAGCAGATGCAATTCATGAGATGTTAAGATCAATTGATATTGATGATATGTCTCCTAGAGATGCTTGGGTGATGTTGAATGATTTGTGTGAAGAGGAAAAGAAAGATGGAAAATAATAAATTGATCATTCGAGGTGCTCGAGAGAATAATTTAAAGAATATTTCCCTGGAGATTCCTAAGAATTCACTTGTTGTTATGACAGGCTTGTCAGGTAGTGGCAAGACATCATTAGCTTTTGATACGATCTATGCGGAAGGACAAAGAAGATACGTTGAATCTTTATCAGCATACGCTAGACAGTTTTTAGGTGGTGTAGAAAAACCAAATGTAGAATCAATTGAAGGACTTTCTCCAGCAATCTCTATTGACCAAAAAACAACATCAAATAATCCACGTTCTACTGTAGGAACAGTTACTGAAATCTATGATTATCTAAGATTGTTGTATGCAAGA
The DNA here is from genome assembly GCA_963600555.1 of Duodenibacillus sp. Lineage (GTDB taxonomy): Bacteria > Bacillota_I > Bacilli_A > Erysipelotrichales > Erysipelotrichaceae > Bulleidia. The sequence continues at coordinate 10,267 of CAVCCE010000001.1, read as the reverse complement.
TGTGGAACACCATATTGTCCAAATCATAATATTCCAATTACAGGACAAACGATTACAGAAATGGTAGATACTGTAATGAAATTTGAAGATCGTTCTAGGTTAACGATCCTAGCTCCTGTTGTTAGAAATAAAAAAGGAACGTTTAAAGATACTTTTTCTAAATTAATGAAGGAAGGCTATATTCGTGTAAGAGTAGATGGCGAAATTCGCTTATTGGAAGAAGAAATAGAATTAGAGAAGAATCAAAGACATGATCTAGATGTAGTGGTAGATCGTATCGTTAAGAATGAAGACTCTAGAAGTAGAATTCATGATTCACTTGAAACAGCATTAAAGCTAGGTGAAGGAAAAGCACTTGTTTTAAATGGTAGTGAAGAGAAATTGTTCTCTGAGAATTATAGTTGTCCTATATGTGGATTCTCTGTAGGAAATCTAGAACCAAGACTCTTTTCATTTAATGCTCCATTAGGCGCATGTGATACATGCCATGGTCTAGGTATTACAGAAGAGGTAGATGTATCCAATCTGATTCCAGATCCATCTTTATCTATTAGAGAAGGTGGTATTCGTTACTATAAGAATATCGTAGATACAGATAATATCGAGTGGCAAACATTTGCGGTTTTATGTAGAGCATATAAGATCGATATGAATAAACCAATCTCTTCTCTAACAAAGAAACAAATGGATGTCATACTACATGGTTCTGATAAACCAATTAAATTTACAATTGTATCTTCTGGTGGAAATCGTTATGCAAAGAATGATTATATTGAAGGCATCAAAGATATGATTGAAAGAAGATATGTAGAAACGACATCTTCTTGGCATAAAGATTGGTATCATTCTTTCATGGTTGAAAGTCCATGTCCTAAATGTAGTGGAAAACGTTTGAATGAACAAGCTTTATCCGTACGAGTAGGTGATAAGAATATTGCACAATTTACAGAAATGTCTGTAAAGGATGCAAATGAATGGATGGAACATCTAGAATTGGATGTTGAAAAAGCTAAGATTGCGGAAATGGTATTGAAAGAAATAGAATCAAGATTACATTTCTTAAGTAATGTTGGATTGGATTATTTAACATTAGATAGATTGGCTGGAACATTGTCTGGTGGGGAATCCCAACGTATTCGTTTGGCTACACAGATTGGTTCTCAATTATCAGGTGTCTTGTATGTCATGGATGAACCTAGTATTGGTTTACATCAAAGAGACAATGCGAAATTGATCCAAACAATGAAAAGTATGAGAGATCTAGGAAACTCATTGATCGTTGTAGAACATGATGAAGAAACGATGTTAGAAGCAGACTGGATCGTTGATATTGGACCTGGAGCTGGCGTACATGGTGGAGAAGTCATGGCATCTGGTACACCACAAGAAGTAATGAAAGTAGAGAAATCTATTACAGGTCAATATTTATCTGGAAAGAAATTGATTCCGGTTCCTGAAAAGAGAAGAAAAGGAAATGGATCATTCATTGAATTAAAAGGCGTTGAAGAACATAACTTGAAAAAGATCAATGTAAAGATTCCTTTAGGTAAGTTTGTTGTGGTATCAGGTGTAAGTGGCTCTGGTAAATCAACGTTAGTGAATGATGTGTTTATGAAAGCTGTTCTTTTGAATCTAGGTAGACAAAAGATAAAACCTGGTAAATATAAAACAATTAAAGGATTAGAGAATATCGATAAGTTGGTACAGATTGACCAACAACCAATTGGTAGAACACCTAGAAGTAATCCAGCTACTTATACTGGAGTATTCGATGATATTCGTGATGTATTTTCTAAGACACCTGAAGCAAGAATGAGAGGATATGATAAGGGTAGATTCTCATTCAATACTAAAGGTGGTAGATGTGAAGCTTGCCAAGGTGATGGTGTGAAAGTCATTCGTATGAATTTCTTACCAGATGTATATGTACCTTGTGAAGTGTGTCATGGTCAAAGATACAATGAAGAAACATTACAATGTACATATAAAGGCAAGAGTATTTATGATGTATTAGAGATGCCTGTAGAAGAGGCTCTACAATTCTTTACAAATCATCCAAAGATCAAGAAGAAACTTCAAACTTTATATGATGTAGGTCTAGGTTATATGAAGCTTGGACAATCTTCTACGACGTTATCTGGTGGTGAAGCACAACGTGTAAAATTGGCATCGGAATTACAAAAATCAGCAACAGGTAAAACAGTCTATATCTTGGATGAACCAACAACAGGTTTACATACAGATGATGTAAAACGTTTGATTTCAGTTCTTCAAAGAATCGTAGATAATGGTGATTCAGTGGTTGTCATTGAACATAACCTTGATGTTATCAAAAGTGCAGACTGGATCATTGACCTAGGACCTGAAGGTGGAGATAATGGTGGTACTGTAGTGGCTACGGGTACTCCAGAACAAGTTGCGAAAGTGGAAGCTTCTTGGACGGGTCAGTATTTAAAGAAGGCATTAGAGTGGACAAATAAGCATCAAGCAGAGAAGGAGTGATTTTTCATCTCTGCTTTTTGTATGAGATGTGCCGTGCTATAATGTACACTAGCGGAGGTATTTGATATGGCCGATGATATGTTTGAAAAAAGAGTTACAATTCGAGAATTAGTAGATTTCTTCAAATTTGAAAGACTAACAGGCGATGAAAAGTCATTAGATCGTTGGACGGTCGTACCAGACGTTAATCGACCTGGTTTTGAGTTGTGCGGTTTTTATAAAATGACAGAACCACGTCGAATCGTTATTCTAGGTAATAAAGAAACAGAATTTATTAAAACAATGCCAGAAGCAGATCAAAGAGCTCGTTTTCCTTTGATTACAGATGGTCTTACACCTGCGATGATCATCACAAAAAATAATGAACTTCCTCCAATCTTAAAAGAAATTGCAGAAAGTACAAATTTCCCTATTTTAAGAACGAATATGGAAACATATCGTTTGATGGCAGATATCATTACATATCTAGATGAAAAATTAGCTCCAGAAGATACAATGAGTGGAACATTGATGAGTATCCGTGGTGTTGGTGTTCTATTGACTGGTGAATCTGGAATGGGTAAGAGTGAAACAGCTCTAGAATTGATTCGTTTAGGAAATGTTTTGATTTCAGATGATAGAGTAGATGTCATGCATATCCATAATCACATCATAGGGCATGCGCCAGATATCATTAAGGGGTTATTAGAGATTCGTGGTATTGGTATCATTGATGTTGAAAAGATGTTTGGTGCGATGGCAATGAGCGATAGTGAGAATGTAGATCTAGTTATCAAGCTTGTTCCATTTGAAGCAGAAGCAGATTACAACAGATTGGGCGATGAAACGATGCGTTATACAAGGATCTTAAATGTCCTTGTTCCTACGATCATTCTTCCAGTATCTGCTGGTAGAAATACTGCAGCATTGATTGAATCAGCTGTATCAAACTACAGATTGAGTGAAGCTGGATACAACAGTGCTGATGAAGTACGTGAAAGATTTAATGAATTCATGAATAAAGCTAACGAAAAAGGAGGTAAAGCATGATTTGGTTCCCTGATATAGCCACGATTGTAGCAGTAGGGGGAATTACAATTAAGTGGTATGCCGTTACGTTAGTAGTAGGATGTATTATTGGATATCTATATTTATCTCAAGCAATGAAACTACATGGATATAAACAAACAGTTTCTGATGATTTGTTGATATTGATATTGATTAGTTCGATTCTTGGTGGAAGATTATTTTGGGTGTTAGAAAATTTAAAGAATTATTCCATGTATGCATGGTATGTCTTTGCGATAGGTGATGGTGGAATAGATATTGTTGGTTCTTTGTTGAGTGTTGGAATCGTAATAGCGATGTATGGAAAGAAACATCATATGTCTTTTAGAAGAACGATGGATGTTATTAGTACTGCGATATTGATTACGCTTATTATTGCGAGAATTGGTAGAGCGCTAGAAATTTCATCAATATGGTATTGTATCGCAATCAATATCGTTGAATTCTTGATCATCTATTATGTCATGCGTTCGTATTCTCCAAATCGTAAAAGAGGTGATGCGTTTGCGGTCATGTTGATGTTAACTGGATTTGATCGTTTAGCAGCGATGGTATTCCATTGGGATCCATTAGCTATTAACAATGTCATTCTTTGTATCGCAGCAGAAATCTATGGTCTAATTGTTTGGGCTTATTCTAGATTCTTTGATAAGAGAAAACCAGTTGTTTTATTTGATTTTGACGGAACGATCATGGATAGTGAACAAATGATCGTAGGATGTTTTGCGTATCTCTATCAGAAATATGGGGATATCAATGAATTTACAAAAGAAGTTCAACAGGAAGTATTTGGTCCACCACTACGTGATGAATTAAAGAAGTTATTCCCTGATCAAGATACGGATCTTTTAATGAAAGAATATACAGATTTCCAAAAGTCATTGCCAGGAAGACACTTGGTATCAACGTTGCCTAATGTTGTTGATGTATTAAAGGAATTAAAGAAACAAGGATACGTTACAGCTATCGTTACTTCTAGATTGTCTGAGTCATGTGAGACATGGGTGGAAGATCTAGAAATTGAAGAATACTTTGACGCAGTCGTAGGTACAGAAAGATATCGTCATTCTAAACCTAGTCCTGATGGAATCATTGAGACATGTGAAATCTTAAATGTTGGTCATGATAGTGTTGTGTATATTGGAGACAATGTATCAGATGTACAAGCTGGTAAGAACGCTGGTGTATATACGATTGGCTTTGTGACAAACGAAGATAAAAAAGAAAAGATATTGAATGAAAAACCAAATGCGACGATCTATGATATTTCAGAATTAATGAAGATCTTAGATGAAAAGCATGATTGGAGTAATGATTTAATTTAATAAGAAAGTAAAATACTTAGGAATCTTTGAAGCATAGTGAATTAGCTATGCTTTTTAAATTGATGAAAGATGAACCTAAATGTTTTATTATATATAGAGAAATTGGAGGTGTTGCGCATGGAAAAGAATAAGAGAGTTGTACTTGTATCTGGTATGAGTGGTGCAGGAAAAAGTGTTGCGACAAGAAGCTTAGAGGATATGGGGTATCATGTTATTGATAATTTCCCGGTACAGTTAGTATCTTTACTTGTAGATATGATTGAAACAAGTATTGATCCTAGATATAGCTATATTGCCTTGTCTACATCTGCACAAGATTTCTCAGATTTTTTAAGATTATTAAAAGGACAAAATATTGAAGTACAAGTTTTATTCTTAGATGCAAATGATTCTGTACTATTACATCGTTATAAGAGTACTAGAAGAACACATCCTTTATTATTAAGCAATACATGTAATACATTAGATGAAGCAATTTCTGTAGAACGTCAGATGTTCTCAAGAAATCAAAATAATTCTTTTATTACTGTCGATACTTCTTTCTTATCTGAAAAAGAATTTAAGAAAAAATTAGAATCTTATTTTTCTAAGGAACAAGTTCCAACATTTTCTATTTCATTTGAATCTTTTGGATATAAGTATGGAGTACCGATGGATGCTGATTTGATGGTGGATGTTCGTTTCTTACCAAATCCTTTCTGGGAAGTATCCTTAAGACCATACAATGGTAATGATAAATGTGTATATGACTATGTAATGGAAAAACCAGAAACAAAAGAATTCTTAGAGAAGTTAACAGCTTTCATGGATTATGCTTTAAAACAATATGCTAATGAAGGAAAGAACCATTTCACGGTAGCGATTGGTTGTACAGGTGGACAACATCGTTCTGTTGCGATAACAAATTGGTTGTTTGATCATTACAGTAAGACATATAAGTGTTATAAACAACATCGTGAAGAAAAAGGGTGGATCCGTGATGAAGAATAAAAAGGTAGTAGTTATTGGTGGCGGCCATGGACAATCTACTATCTGTAGAGGAATCAAGAATATTGATAATCTAGATATTTCCGCTATTGTAACGGTAGCTGATGATGGTGGATCAACTGGTAGATTGCGTAGAAAATTTCATATTCCGGCGATGGGAGATATTCGTAATGTCATGATTTCTTTAAGTGCCAATGATGATCTGATGACAGATTTAATGGATTATCGTTTTGATGATCCGGATGGTACAGAAGAAGATATTGCTGGTCATAATCTAGGAAATCTGATCTTAACAGCTTTAACACAAAGCTGTGGATCGTTCTTGGAAGCTGTTCAAAGAATTCAAAGTATTTTAAATGTTAAGGGAAAGATCATTCCTGCGACTTCACAAGTCATAACATTATATGCACAAATGGAAGATGGTGTCATTGTACGTGGGGAAGCAAATATTCCTGATGTAAATAACCGTATTCGTAAAGTGTTCTATGAAACATATGTACGTGCAGAACAAGAAGCAATTCAAGCGATAGAAGAAGCTGATTTGATCATCTATGGAATAGGTTCTGTCTATACAAGTATCCTTCCTAATGTTATTATTCCAGATATTCGTTCTGCATTGAATCGTGCTAAAGGAAAAAAAGTATATTTCTGTAATGCGATGAGTCAACCTGGTGAAACGGATGGCTATAGTGTAGAAGACCATGTAGATGCTTTAATTAGACATGGTGCTCCTGTAGATGAAGTCGTTATTGCGAGTGATGTAATTCCACAAGAAAGTATCAAAGCGTATGGGGAACAGGGAAGTACAGTTGTTCATTTAAAGAAAGAAGAACATGATTATTTGATTCATAAAGAATCATTGTTGTATTTTGATGGACATTTGGTTCGTCATGATCCTTCAAAAATAGAAGAAGTAGTTAAGAAGTTATTAGGAGAGTTGTAGTGTCATTTTCATCAAATGTTAAACAAGAAGTTTCACAGAAAGTAATGGAAGGTAACGATGCACGTGCTGAGTTATCCGCTTTAATACAGATGACATCTTCTTTATCATTCTCTAATCGTGGTATGACGATTTTAGTATCTGTAGAAAACGCTGCAGTTGCGAGAACGATCTATCGAATGATCAAAGAAAGATATAATAGTGAAATTGAATTGTTTGTAAAAAAGAAGATGAATTTAAAAAAGAATCGCATCTATGGATTGCGAATTCTTTCTGGTGCTCCAGTCATCCTAACAGAACTTGGTATCTATAGTGCTAGAGGATTATTACAGAAACCACTCCAAAAAATCGTTGCTTCCGATAATAATGCACGAGCATATCTTGTTGGAGCTTTCTTGGCTTCTGGTTCTCTTAATCCTCCAGAAAAACCCGATTATCATTTGGAAATCACAGCTGCTAATGAAGATCATGCCTATTTCTTACAAGAATTAATGAATCGTTTCTATTTAAATGCGAAAGTAATTGAAAGAAGAAGCAAATTTATTGTTTATATTAAAGCTGCTGAAAAGATTGCGGATTTTTTGAGAATCATTGAAGCGGATCAAGCATTGTTTGATTTTGAAAATATTAGAATTGAAAGAGATCTTGCAAATAATATTCAGCGTTTAAATAATATTGATGTAGCAAATGAAATGAAAGCACAATCAGCTGCATTAAAACAATTAGAAGATATCAAGAAGATAGAAGATAGTGGAAGATATGATTCTTTGGATCAAAAGTTAAAAGATGTAATTGAGATTCGTAAAGAATATCCGGAAGCTTCTTTAAATGAACTATGTTCATTATTGGAAGAAAAGACAAAGAAGTCAGTATCAAAATCCGGATTGCGTCATAGATTTGTAAAAATACATGATATCGCTACAGATGGAGAATGATATGTGGCGCATTGTAGTTGTGATTCTTTTGATGGGAATCATGGGATATCTAAGAACAAGAAGATTGTTGGATGATATAAAACAAGTCGGAAAGGAAAGTGAAATAAATGATAAAAAGGGCAGAAGCTGAAAATATCGATGAAGTAAAAGAATTGTGGAAAATTTGTTTTCCTGATGTAGATACAAGATATTGTGATTTCTTTTTTAAAAATATTTTAAAACCTGAAGATTGTTTTATTAAAGTATTAGAGGGAAAGATCGTTGCGACATTGATTCGTAATAAACATGCGATGATGTTTAACGCAAGAGTGCTACAAGCCAGTATGATCATGGGGATATGTGTTCATCCTGATTATAGAAATAGAGGATATATGCATGAAATGATGGATATCATTGTGGATGCATGCGAGCATAGTGAATTGTTGACTTTGATACAAACGGAGAAACCAGAAGGTTACCAACCATTTGGTTTTGAAACGATTTATCATAGAACACAATTTCAAATACAGAGAAAAGATGTAAAGCGTATTACGAATTTTGGGTGTGCATATGATCCTTCACCAATTGACTTGTTGAAAGTATATTCAGCATTTATTAAGAGATTCAATGGATTCTATACAAGAGACTTAGAATATTTTGTGAATTATAAAAAAGAAATTAAAGCAGTTGGTGGAAAAATCGTAGCGTATTATAACGGCAAAGATCAGATACAAGGTTATGCCACAATGATTCCTGAGGGAAATCAATTAAAGGTAGAAGAACTTGTTTATTTAGATTCTATGTCTTTAATAAAGTTATGTAATGCAGCCTTACAAGAAAAGAAAGTTGTTAATTTATATGTATCAGAAGCAGAAGACTTATCTAAAGTATTCCCTGATGCTCCGAAAAAAACATATGCTTCAACAATGGTTCGTTTAAATGATTCAAAATTATTTACAAAAGTATTTAGAACAAAAGTTACAACAGTAAAAGAGGCGTTTAGTATTTCTAGAAAACCATTAAACTTAAATGAATTCTATTGATTTCAAGAAGTCTAGGAAAAGATATGTTAAATTGATGAAGAAAATGTTGTAAATTAAATAATTCACAATTGACGTTAAGCGTTGTTAACTCTATAATTTAATAGCAACAAAAGGAGGTCTTTTAAGACAATTATGACAGATGTAAGAGTTGCTATTAATGGTTTTGGCCGTATTGGCCGTCTTGCTTTCAGACAAATGTTTGATGCTGAAGGATATGAAGTAGTTGCTATCAACGACTTAACAACACCTCATATGCTAGCTCATCTTCTAAAGTACGATTCTTCTCAGGGTCGTTACGTTGAAATTGGTCACGAAGATGATGTTACAGCTGATGACGAAGCTGGAACAATCACAGTTAAGGGAAAGACAATTAAAATCTACAAGGAACCAGATGCTAATAACTGCCCATGGGGCGATTTAGATGTTGATGTAGTTCTTGAATGTTCAGGTTTCTACACATCTAAGGCTAAGGCACAGGCTCATATCAATGCTGGTGCTAAGAAGGTTGTTATTTCTGCTCCTGCAGGAAATGATCTTCCAACAATCGTTTACAACGTTAACCATGAAACATTAACAGCTGATGACAAGATCATCTCTGCTGCTTCATGTACAACAAACTGCTTAGCTCCAATGGCTAAGGCATTAAACGATCTAGCTCCAATCGAATCTGGTATCATGTGCACAATCCATGCTTACACAGGTGATCAGATGATTCTTGATGGTCCTCAGAGAAAGGGTGACCTAAGAAGATCTAGAGCTGGTGCTGTAAACATCGTTCCTAACTCCACAGGTGCTGCTAAGGCTATCGGTCTTGTAATTCCTGAATTAAATGGTAAGTTAATCGGTGCTGCTCAGCGTGTACCTACTCCTACAGGTTCTACAACTCTATTATTCGCAGTTGTAGATAAGGCTGTAACAGTTGAAGAAGTAAATGCTGCTATGAAGGCTGCTGCTACTGAATCATTCGGTTACAACACAGACCAGATCGTATCTAGCGATATCGTTGGTATGAGATATGGTTCATTGTTCGATGCTACACAGACAATGGTTTCTCCATTAGCTGATGGCAAGACACAGGTTGAAGTAGTTTCTTGGTATGACAATGAGAACTCTTATACTTCTCAGATGGTTCGTACAATCAAGTACTTCGCTAACGTTAAGTAATTAAATTATTTGACTTCTTAAAGACGGTAGAAATTTCTATCGTCTTTTTTTTTGTCTTTAAAAACTTGTGAATATTTAAGTAGGAGGATTTTTCAAATATGATTGAAGTATGTAAAAAGCTACTAGCTAACAATGAAGAGATTTCTAAGGTTATTTCTTATACTGGATTATCTGATGAAGAGATAGAAAAATTGGAAAGTAGAAGTAAATCATGATTTGAACATGGCTTTTGGAAAATAAAAAAAGAGCTCACGGCTCTCAATATAATAATTATACTAAAAATAAAATTTGAATAATAGACTATTCTTTTAAAATGAGTGGATTATATTATAAGTACAAAGAGGA